>NZ_JBWDLJ010000006.1:0-159006 GCF_056238645.1 Formosa sp. F44 | reverse complement strand
GATTTTCAATGTTGACGAGATCTGTAGTCTCTCCGTATATAATAACCTTATTCCTCTCTTTTGTTCTTTCTAATTTATAGGTCTTAATTTAGTGTTTTTGTTAAAATGCTAACTTAAGAAGTACTGTGGTAAAAACTCATTAATTTCCCACTAAAACACTTCTATAATTATTATCATAGGTTAATCCTGATTTGGCTATGGCAAAAGCCTGTTTTAGGAGCTTATTGCATACGGTTATTAATGCTAATTTTTTTACTCTTTCCTCTATTGTAGGCTTCCACTAATTAAAACTGTTTAAAAGTGCAAAAAAACTATAAAAAAACTACCCTCATTGCAATAAATTAAGCATATCAAAATTCTCCTTACAATTAATGATCACAGCTAATAAAAATTAATAGGATTTAAGCTCATTCGACCTCAAATCATACAAGGACAGGAATTACCCTACAAATTTGGTTAAAAAGTGTTAAAAAGTGACCAATTCGGTGACCTATAAATTTTGAAGGTTCTTTAATACCTATAAATACTAAGATTTACAATTTCACGTCGTCCTCTCCGACTCNAAGGACAGGAATTACCCTACAAATTTGGTTAAAAAGTGTTAAAAAGTGACCAATTCGGTGACCTATAAATTTTGAAGGTTCTTTAATACCTATAAATACTAAGATTTACAATTTCACGTCGTCCTCTCCGACTCCACTCAATAAAACCGTAAATACTTTAAAAAAAAGTGTTTACGGTTTTTTTATATTTCAAAACCTGCTAAATATGTAATAAACAATCATCCAACGAATGATTGTTTTTTTTATAACATGTCTACAGTAATTACTTTTACAACAAAACTAACTAAGAATAAAGTCTGTTTATATCCTTCACAATACACTTCACACAACTAAACACCTTTCTATTGTCTAACATTCTGCACTTAATAATATTAGGAAGTTAAACATTGTATTTTAAAGCGTTAAATTCTATATAAAACAACGCGCACTTTTCGTTTTCTACAGAATATCATCGTAAATTTATACAGCATCTCTTTAACATTTAGCATTTTATTATGGCCAAAAAGAAAATAATTACGGAAGAACAGCTTATAGATTTTTACATGGATTATGCCCTAGAACATAATCAGCAACCAAAAACAGTGTATGCTTTTGCGAAAGCTAACAATTTTGAAGAACAGAAATTTTACGAATTTTTTGCTTCTTTTCAAGCCTTAGAAGCCGCTATTTTTAAAGCGTTTTTAGATAATACCCTAAAAGTTCTGGTAAGCAGTGAAAATTACGACACTTTTGATGCCCGAACTAAATTACTGAGTTTTTACTTTACATTTTTCGAAAACCTTACGGCCAATAGAAGTTATGTCATGTTTGCTTTAAATCAGCATCAAAACAAATTGAAGAATCTAAAATGTCTAACAAAATTACGACAAGAATTCATCAATTATATTTCCACATTGGATATTGAAGTTGTAGAAACACAACAAGAAAAAATCGATAAATTTCAAGAGCGCGGCCTACAAGAAAGTGTTTGGTTACAATTATTGGTTACTCTGAAATTCTGGATGGAAGACGATTCGCCTGGATTTGAAAAGACAGATATTTTTATTGAAAAATCTATAAACACAGGCTTTGACTTTTTAGATGTTGCACCCTTAAAGAGTCTATTTGATCTGGGTAAATTCTTATTCAAAGAAAAAGTAAAAATGCAATAACCTAAGACTATGAAAGCAATTAATAAAATACCCACATCAAAAATAGAGCGTGCTTCTAAACTCGTGTCTACAGGTGCTAAAATTGGTGTTAATTACCTAAAATATTACGGCGATAAAATCACCAAAACAGAACTTGAAGCCAAAGATAAACTGAACTCGAGTAATGCATCCGATATTTACGATGGGTTAAAACAGCTTAAAGGTAGCGCGCTTAAAGTAGCACAAATGTTAAGCATGGAAAAAAGCATTATGCCTCAGGCCTATGTCGAGAAATTTTCTTTAGCTCAGTTTTCTGTACCACCATTATCACCTCCTCTAGTTTTAAAAACATTTAAAAAATACTTTGGAAAACCACCTGAAGATTTATTTGATACTTTCGATTTAAACTCGGTAAACGCGGCTAGTATTGGCCAAGTGCATATTGCAGAAAAGGATGGCAAAAAGTTGGCTGTTAAAATTCAGTATCCCGGAGTTGCCGATAGTATAAAATCGGATTTAGCCATGGTAAAACCCATTGCTATGAGTATGTTTAATATTAAAGGAGAAGGATCTGATAAATATTTTAAAGAGGTAGAAAACAAACTTATTGAAGAAACCGATTACATTCTAGAAGTGCAGCAAAGTAAAGAGATTTCTAAAGCCTGTGCCCATATTCCGCATCTAAAATTTCCAAACTATTACGAACAGTGGTCGTCTGAGCGTATCATTACAATGGATTATATGGTGGGCGAACATTTATCCGAATTCACCGCATATAATACCAACCAGGACCTTGCAAACCAATTAGGCCAAGCGCTTTGGGATTTTTATATGTATCAGATTCACATGTTAAAAAAAGTACATGCCGATCCGCATCCCGGTAATTTCCTAGTCTCTAAATATGGAGATTTAATAGCTCTTGATTTTGGATGTATGAAACTTATCCCAGAAGATTTTTACGGCCCTTATTTTGAATTGGCGTTAAAGGATAATATGAATAATCCCGAATTATTTCAAGCGAAACTATTCGAACTTGAAATTTTAAGAACAGACGATTCTGAAGAAGAAATCACCTTTTTTACAGCAATGTTTCACGAAATGCTAACCTTATTTACGCAACCTTTACACGAAGAAGTATTCGATTTTTCAAATGCAGAATTCTTTGGAAAAATAGCAGATTTGGGAGAAAAATATTCAAAAAACACTCAATTAAGAAAACTAAATGCAAACCGAGGTTCAAAACATTTTATCTATATGAACCGTACTTTCTTTGGTCTTTATAATTTAATGTTCGATTTAAAGGCAAAAAACATCATTATAAATACTTGGAAATAATATTAAATTCTGAATTTTAGAATACTACGCCACTTCTCTTATGTATAAAAAAGCGAAGTGGCGTAGCACTAAATTTAATAACGTTAATAATTAAAGCCTTTCAGTCAATCCAGCACACACAAAGCTTATACCTTAGCTATTGAACCGAAAAAACATTTATTATGAACGTACAAGCTTATCTTGCTTTTACAGGCAACTGCCAAGAAGCACTTCACTTTTACAGTAACATATTTAACGCTGAAATAAAAAACAAACAAACGTATAAAGATGCAAAGATTGATATTCCATCGTCTTATCATCAAAAAATACAGCACGCAGAATTAAAAGGTAAAGGCATACATTTTATGGCTTACGATGCGGCTCCAGATACCCCAATTAATCACGGTAATCAAATACACATGAGTGTGGATTTGCCGTCTGTAGAAGAAGCCGAAAATATTTTTGATCAACTTTCTGAAAACGGACAAGTACACCATGATTTTAGAGAACGAGAATGGGGACATTTTGGACGATGCACAGACGAATATGGCATCAATTGGATGGTAAATTGTAATAAATAATTTTAATTAAACACCTCAACATTATGCAAATTATATTTGAATATCACGACGTTTCTGCAAGTGAAGCGTTAGAACAAACCGCTCGAGAAAAATTAGAAAAGTTAGGTGCTAAATACGACATGGTAATTCGTGCCGATGTTTTCTTTAAAACGGAAAATACGACGTCAGACGACACCGGTAAAATTTGTAATATCAGATTAAGTTTACCAGGACCACGTTTATTTGCCGAAGCCAGTCACGACAATTTCGCAGACTCCGTATCCGAATCTATTAACGATTTAGAACGCCAACTGCGCAAACGAAAAGAAAAAATGAGTACGCATTAAACCGAAGCATCTAAAATCTATCTCTAAACACTATTATTTATGAATCCTGCAAACCTAGTTGGAGCGATTTCCATTCTTAAGAAAAATAAAGGCTTAAGGACCGCTTGCATCTTGGTTGCATTAGGATATTGGTCACATAGGTATTTAGAGAAAAGAAATAAAAAGAAGAAAGCGCAACAAAACGTTTCGATGGGTTCATGATTAATAATTAAGTTAGATGCTTTTTTACATGATAAAATTATGACTCGATTAAAAAATAGCAACTTAATAATTTAACTCTCGTCGTATTTATTAGTATCTTTCAAACAGGCAAAGTGCTTGATAAAATCCGTTTAATTTAAACACCGATAATTATGAAACCCATACATGGAGACACCGAGATAAAACTTAATGAACTAATTGAAAAATTGGTGGATGTCGAAAAAGGATTTATAAAAGCGGCGATACATGTAGATAATCCTAAATTAAAAAGATATTTTAATGAAAAAGTTATGGCAAGAAACGGATATATCTCTGAGCTTAGACAATTACTTCTCGCTCAAGGTTTAGATCTTGAAGACGACGATGACGGTAGTATATCTGGCACGTTGCAACGTGTTTGGATAGATACCAAAGCGCTTTTTTCGCTAGATAGTGATGAATCCATACTTGAAGAAGTCAGAGAAGGAGAGCAAGAAACTATTAATGATTACGATGAGATTCTTAATAATTATGAATTGAATGCAGACTTAAGAGCTATGCTTTTAAAACAAAGAGATGCCATTGCCGAAAGTAGGAACACTATAGATTCTTTAGAAAACATAGAATAAACATATTTATAAAACTTGAACAGTTTTTTAAGTCGTACTAAAAGTCACCTTACATATAGGTGACTTTTTTTATGAAATAACATAGTGTCTGAAGTTCTAGTTAAGACGAACACAAATCTGATAATTAAACCACGAATAATATACCGACACCCTATTACCCTATTCTTTTATTTCAAATTGAATTTAAAACTAAGAAAACACTAATACGTGAGTGGGATTCTCAATATGTTACCGTTATTCTAATTAACATATGCTTAACACTTTCTCTTCTTTGGATTCGTATATAATTTAATACTTTAGCCAATTAATGAAAACAGCGGGTTTTAAAAATAGCATTACGTTTCTGTTCCTCTTCCTTTTTCTATCAATGAAAATGGTTGGGTTACATGCGCTATCTCATGCTCATGATGTAGATGACAGCGATCACGCCTTGCATTGTGTAATTTGCGACCATGCCACAGCTATTAATCTTACACCTGCAATTTCTCCTGAGCCACAAGAATTCTCATTCGAAATTAAAGAGTATGTATTTACTCAAGACTTAAGAAAGTATTACAATTATATTCACTCGAATATAATTAATACGGACGAGCTCTTTTCTAGACCTCCGCCATCCCTTATTTAAATTTCACCTATACATTTTATCATTTAAAGACCCAATAATTTATTTTATCTGGTTTTGGTATCTTTTTACACGTTTTAAAAATTGATAATCATATTATTATTGACTTTTAAAACATATTCCGATACCTCCATCATACCATTTAAAGTTTAAATATATAGGCCTTTACAGTAATCTACGTGTATTAGGACATTTTACAGGTTCTCATTCTAGAGAACATTTCTAATTTTTCACAGTATATCAATATGCTTCAAAAAACACTTAGTGTATGGCTATGTTTAAGCCTATGCACTTTAGCGTTTGCACAAGAAACCTTTACCGTAAAAGGATCTGTGCTTAACGCCAACACCTTACAACCTATTGAAGGCGCTTCAATTAGTGGTAACGATTTATTTACTATTAGCTCGAATACAGGTGATTTTACACTGAAAAATGTAAAAACAGGAGAATACACCTTTACCGTTACGAGTATGGGCTACGCGCCTAAAGTTATCAAGGTAGATGTGTGTCTTGAGTTGAAAGATGTTGTAGTTCATTTAACAGAATCTACCACCAACTTAGATGAAGTCCAAGTTCATGGAAAATCTAAGCAAAGAGAAAACATGGAAACGCCTGTGGTCTCATATACCGTTACCGAGGAATTCTTGAACAAAAACAGAGAAAACAGCTTGATGCAAACGTTGAGTAAAATTCCTGGGGTAAGCACAATTAATATTGGGTCTGGACAATCTAAACCTGTAATTCGTGGCTTAGGGTTTAACCGTGTTGCCGTTGTGCAGAATGGAATTAAACATGAAGCACAACAATGGGGAAACGATCATGGTTTGGAAATCGATCAATATGGTATTGAAAATATTCAGATTGTAAAAGGACCGGCGTCTTTGGTGTATGGCTCCGATGCTATTGCAGGTGTTGTCGATATTCAGCCAAATTTTATTCCGGCAATGCATTCTTTTAGTGGTGAAGTCAATCTACTAGGTGAAACTAATAATGATTTAATTGGTGTCTCTGCCGGTATAGAAGCTCGTAAACACCATTGGTTTTACAGAGCGCGATTAACCTATAGAGATTATGCCGATTACAAAGTCCCTACTGATAAAATTAGTTACGATAATTATATTTTCGAATTAGACGATAATAATTTAAGAAACACCGCAGGGAATGAAGCCAATGCCAGCGTTAGTGTGGGTTATGTTAATGATAACATACAATCGGAAACGACCTTTAGCAACGTAAATGCCAAGAATGGTTTCTTTGCTAATGCTCATGGTTTAGAAGTTATCGTTTCAGATATCGATTACGACAGTTCTAATCGCGATATCGATTTGCCGTATCATACCGTGAATCATTTTAAAATAACGAATAACACTTCTATTTTTAGTGGAGACCATACATTTCATATCGATTTAGGTTTTCAGAATAATCATCGCGAAGAACGTTCAGAAGCTGTTGCTCATGGCTATATGCCAAAACCATCAAGTACTTTAGAACGTGACTTTAGTAAAAACACTTATGCTTTAAATGCAAGAGATGCTTTTAGTCTTAACGATAAACATGATATAGTATTTGGAGTAAACCTAGAATATCAAGATAATAATATTGGTGGTTGGGGTTTCTTAATTCCAGAATACAACCGTTTTACAGCTGGAGTTTTTGCTTTCGACACCTACGAAATCACTCCAGATTTACATGTATTAGCAGGCGTTCGTTACGATTACGGAACTATGGAGACCAAAGCGTATTACGACTGGTATCCTACGCCTGTTACTAATACCGACGGCACAACTTCGGAAGTCTATATGCAACGCGCAATAGATAAAACCTTGGATTTTGGAAGCTTCAGTGCATCTGCGGGATTGAGTTATATCCATAATCACACGACTTATAAATTTAATGTTGGTAAGAGTTTTAGAATGCCTTTAGCAAACGAATTGGCTTCAGATGGTGTGAATTATCATATGTATCGTTACGAAAGAGGAAATCTAGATTTAGACCCAGAAGAATCGTATCAGTTAGATTTGGAAGTAAACTATACCAGAGAAACGTTTAGTATTGGCGTAAGTCCGTTTGTCAATTTCTTCGAGAATTTTATTTATTTAAATCCAACGTCGGGCTATTACGAAACCTTACAAATTTATGAATATACTCAGAGTAAAGTCTTCCGATTTGGAGGAGAACTTAGAGCAAGTACTACCCTATTTAATCACTTACAACTAGACGCCTCTGCAGAATATGTTTATTCTAGACAAACTAGCGGTCCGAAAGAAGGCTTTACCATTCCGTTTTCTCCACCGTTATCAGGTTTATTTTCTGCAAGCTATCAGTTTAAAGACGTGCTCTTTTTTACTAAACCCTTACTAATCGCCGATTATAAGATTACTGCAAAGCAAGACGAGATTGTACCTCCAGAGGAAGTTACCGATGGGTATCAATTAGTAAATATGTCATTTATAACAGAACTCGATGTATTTAAGAACAATGCACCAATAGAAATGCGCCTAAAACTAAACAATGTATTCAACACAAAATATTTCGACCACACAAGTTTCTATCGTTTAATAGACGTTCCGGAAGCCGGTAGAAACCTATCATTATCATTAACAATACCTTTTTAAATAACAACAATCAATTAATATTAACACTTAAAATCAGAAAATTATGAAAGCAAATTTTAAACTTTTAGTCCTTTTCCTTTCACTAGGATTAGTTTTACAATCATGTAGCAGTGACGACGACGGCGCAACAACAAGTGCACCAGTAATCACCAACTTCGAATTTGGCGAAGGCAGTGAACATTCTACAGATCCAGTAGCCTACAGAGGATCTGACCTACATCTAGAGGCAGAAATTTATGCCGAGAATGTAGTGAGCAGTATTACCCTTAAAATTCATTCTCACGACGACATCACCCTTTCAGAAGGCGAAGAAGCTTGGGAATTAACACAAGTTTACGACGATGCCTCTTACCAAGTCATTAATGCAACATTTCACGAACATATAGACATTCCTGGAACTGCACCTGCTGGGGAGTATCATGTAGAACTTATTGTTGTAGATGAGTTAGGAAACAGCTCCGAAGTTGAAGGGCATTTAGATGTTTTAGCACCAATTACAATTAGTGACTTTGAAATGGATGAAACTGTAGTACGTGGTAGCGATTTTCATGCTGAATTTTTGGTAGATGCCCATAACGGTATCCATGAAATTAGCGTTGACATTCATGCGCACGATATTCCTGTAGGTGAAGGAGAAGTAGAATGGGATTACGAAAACGTATATTCTGATTACCATGACTTAACTGAAGCAGAATTCCATAAACACATCGATGTTCCTGCAACTGCTCCTGCAGGCGAATATCATGTTACGTTTACTGTTGAAGACGAAAATGGAAACATCCAAACTTACGAATCACATATAGACATTACAGCTTAATACATTAATTACGAGGCTGTCTTAAACGTGTTAAATCCGTCATTCTGAATATGTTTCATAATCTCATCATATGGATTACCAAACATATGAGAACCTGAATCTAGTTCAGGTTAACGAAAACGCAACTTTTAAGACAGCCTCTTTATCCCTTAATTACTATGAAATTTATATTAAAATTCAACTACGTATTTCTTCTTCTTTTGTTTTTAGCATCATGTTCAGATAGCGACAGCATAGATAAAGACGAAGAAAAACCGGTTATTACCATTAATTACGACGGTGGTTTTCCTCAAGCTTGTGAACAACTTAAAAGAGGTGAAACCTACATTTTTAAAGTTCTGGCTACAGACAACCAAGCCTTAGCGTCTTACAGTTTAAACATTCACAACAATTTCGATCACCATACACATGACGATCAAGATGTAAATTGTGCTTTAGACGATAAAAAGGATGCAATAAACCCTTTATTAGTGAATGAAAATTATGCTATTGAAGGTGGGCCAACAAGTTATGAAATAGAAATTGAAGTGATTATCCCTAACGATGTAGATACAGGAGATTACCACTGCGCTTATTCGGTAACCGATGAAACTGGATGGCAAGCACGAACGTCTGTAGATATTAAGATTATAGAATAATATTTAAGACATATGATATTTACAACTCAAAAAGCAGACAGCCTAGGTGCTGTATCTAGTATACTTTGTCTAATACATTGCATCGCGACACCCTTTATATTTATGGCACAAACGAGTCTGCTAACATGTTGTAGTTCTACACCCGGCTGGTGGAAACTTATAGATTATATTTTCTTGGCAATTTCTTTCTTGGCTGTTTACCGTTCAACTCATACAACAGCAAACACATGGATAAAGCCTGCCTTATGGATAAGTTGGAGTTTGTTGTTTTTTGTAATTATTAATGAAAAAGCAACATGGATTTCTCTTCAAGAAAATGTAATATTTATACCAACATTGTCATTAATACTATTACACCTATACAACCGAAAATATTGCAAATGTAATACTGACGCGTGTTGTATACATTAAGACACAAAACCTAACCTCAGATAAACACAACTGTTAGTACCAAAAAATCAGAATAACAAACAATAAAAATTAAAACAATAATGAAGATTAAAAATTACGTATATATCTTACCAATACTACTTGTATTTCTTACTTCTTGTAATAATGATGATGATGATGATGAAGTTATTATCTTAGAAACACCTACTATTTCTGAAGTTGAAGTTGGTCTTTACAATAACGAACTCGGTGTTGTTGGTGAAGATTTCCATCTTAACGCAGAAATACTTGCAGGAGATCTTATCGACATCGTTAAGGTAAACATAGAACAGAAAAGTAATGAAACGTATGCGGAAGAATGGTCTTATGAAATTACTTGGGATAAATATCAAGGCTTGAAAAATGCTACAATGCATCAACATTTTGATATTCCCGCAGAAGCTCCAAAAGGTAAATATGACTTTATTATTACAATTACTGATCAGAATGGAACGTATCTAGAAGAAATTAGACAAGTTGAATTAATTGATGCAGCCGATTTCCCAGACGTTAATCCGCATGTTAGCGTGTTTGGAGTAGACAAAATTAATGTCGATGGGGTTTCAGGATTTAATAATTTTTATAATAATGGTGAATTTAAAAATCCGGACGCAACATTTTTTAGTATAGATGAATCTCTTTGGTCGGCAATCCAAATAGGAGGTCTTAAAGGTGACGGAATTATGTACGGATTGCTAATTAAAAAGAGTCTAAACCACAAACCAGAAACTGTAGAAGCTATCGATTTTTCTAAGGTTATCGTAACAGAAGTTGTCTCACATTCTTCTGGAGATGAAGAAGTCATTACATTACGAAACAATGAGAATACGGGCCATTGGAATTACGGTCTCCCTATAAAAATAGGAGCTACAATCGATAATAATTCACCAGATCCAAATCCAATTACAGGAGGTAATGCCTGGGAAACAGGAACATATTATTATGGCGTAGTTTATACAAATTCATCATATCTTAAAAGCACATTCAAATATATTGAATTTGATATTGTAATAGAATAAACGGATTGACAGCATATAAAATGCTTTGTGTCCTTGCTTTTTAGTGACCACAAAATTTTAAAAAAACAGCTTTGGCTTCTTTGTTAGAGCTGTTTTTAATTTTATAATAACTTTACTAATCACTAAACTATTTAAAATTAACCTTGCTTCAAGCAATAATAAAACTACCCTATATTGTTACGGTATAAATGATTATAAAATGGTTTTAACCCAAGCTTTTTATATTCTAATTTTAACATTTTAATTTCGGAAATTTTGCTCCTAATCCAAGATCAAGAAACAGCTAATTCTAAGCTAAATTTTGTAATTTAGATTCGTAATAAAAAATGCACCGTGTTGTATTTTACTTTTAAATACGACATAAATTATATTAAAGAAAAAATCATGACTAAATTAAAAAGTAAAAAAGCAATAATTACCGGAGGTGGTAGAGGACTCGGAAAAGCAACAGCTATAGCATTTGCAAAAGAAGGTATTGATGTAGCGATTACTGGAAGAACTGAAGGCGTTTTAAAAGAAACCGTTGCCGAACTGGAAGCGCTTGGAGTTAAATCTACTTATGCGGTATTTGATGTAAGTAATTACGACGAAGTAAAAACAGCAATAAAAACACTTATAGACACACTTGGCGGTGTAGACATTCTAGTTAATAATGCCGGAATTGCGGCTTTTGGAACCTTTAATGATATGGAAGTCGATGATTGGTCACAAATTATACAAACCAACGTTATGGGAATGTATTATGTGACTAAAGAAGTATTACCTCATTTAATTGAACAAAACGACGGAGAAATTATAAACGTATCTTCAACGGCGGGATTAAGCGGAAACGCAACAACGTCTGCATATTCTGCATCCAAATTTGCAGTTATCGGGATGTCGGAATCGTTAATGAAAGAAGTGCGTAAAAACAATATTAGAGTTTGCACGCTAACACCAAGCACAATCGCTTCGGATATGTCTATAGGTTTAGGAATCGCGACAAAAGACTCTGAAGACAGCGTGTTACAACCTGAAGATTTCGCTGAATTAATTCTTGCTGGTTTAAAATTACCAAAACGCGCAATGCTAAAAAGCGCATCGTTATGGTCTACTAACCCGTAGTCTATTAAACAGATAACACATAAAAAGCGAGCTACACATACTATAATAGCTCGCTTTTCTTTTCTAAAAAAGGACCATTATCGTCACGAGAAACAATTCATCTTTAGCTTACAAATCCATACTACAAATTTAAAAAAATCATAAAGGACTATGTCCAGAGCTTCTATATTTTTCATATTTATTACCTTTACCCAGAGTAAGATTTACTATTTAAAACCCTTCGAACTCGTTACATAAAGCCTAGTTTTCATTATCGGCCAAAACGAAAACTAAACGCATCAGAAGTAAAAAAAAACATAATATTAATTAAACATATCACATATTTCTGAACATACAATAAAATGGAAATCAAGAAAAAATTAGGACTCGCATTATCAGGTGGCGGTTACAGAGGTGTCGCGCATATAGGCGTTTTAAAAGCTATGGACGAATTAAGCATTAAACCTGATTATATTTCTGGAACAAGTGCAGGTGCTATTGTTGGATCGCTTTATGCCGCAGGACACCATTGGCAAGACATCTTAGATTTCTTTATTAAAATTGACTTATTTTCATTTCAAAATTTCACATTGCGAAAGGCCGGCTTTTTCGATGGTAATAAAGTAGGTATGCAACTCAGTGCATTTTTTAAAGAAGATAGTTTTGAAAGTTTAGACATTCCCATGTTTATTGCGGCAACAGACTTATTAGAAGGTAAAACCCGGTATTTTTCTCAAGGAAAAATTATCACCCCTATCGTTGCTTCGTCATCGGTTCCGGGCATGTTTACGCCCATAGAATATAATGGCTATGTGTTGTGTGATGGTGGTGTAACAGATAATTTCCCTATCCGGCCGTTGCAAATCTATTGCGATACTATTATTGGAGTTTACCTCAACTCTTTTTCTAAAATTACTAAAGAGAATCTAAAAACCACTAAAGCGGTAGTAAACCGATCGTATAGCATTACGGGATTTCAGGATTGTGAAGCCAAATTTAAAGATTGCGATGTGCTTATTGCGCCCCAAAACATTGGTAAATATGAAGCTTTTTCAAAAGCCCATATACAGACCGTTTTCGAATTAGGCTATACCGAGGCCATTAAAGAGTTAAGCAAACTGGATTATTCTTAAATACAGACCTCACTCCTCAATTAGCGTTTAGAATAGAGCAAAAAAAAGGCAGATGAAGAAACCTCCATCTACCTAATCCAAACTAAACTAATTCTTATTTTTTAATAATACGTTTGTTTATTGCAGTATCATTTCCTGATAATCTAAAGATATACATCCCCGATTTTAAATTAGAAATATCTACTGTTTCTCCGTCTAAAGGACGATTAAATATCACTTTCCCTACTTGATCATAAACCGTTAAGGTATGGTAGGCTTTTGCTCCACGAATATTAACGGTATTTGTTGTAGGATTTGGGTATAATGCTAATTCTGGTTCAGAAAAACTTGCTATTTGGGTTTCTGGCGAAATCCCTCTTGCTGATACCAATTTCGAATACCCAAACACTCTAAGCTCGTCTATACTCGCCCAATCTCCATCGTAGCTATGCGCTCCTGTCACCGTGATTCTTACATATCTGGCGTCTACTTCCGAAAATGAATCTGCTATAGGATTGGAATTGCTTCCTGATGTCGTGTTATTAGATCTATTAACTATTTGTGAGAAGTTACTACCATCTGTAGACACTTCAATAATATACTTATAGACCCGATCGTTATAACAAATAACTTCGGTACTATTAATAGTATGCAGACTTCCTAAATCTACAGTTGCCCATACTGGGTAAGATTGTGCAGACCATCTAGAATCTTCGTCACCATCGACTAAATTAGACGCTGGATTAGATGATTGTTCTGTTGAAAATACCACAGATTTCTCTAATGCTACGTTTGTAGATTCTGCTGTTGGAGGTATTGTACTGGAATCGCCTGTTAATGTTAATTCGTTAAAATGAACCGTTGCTTCTCCACTATCTTGTAAATACACTCCGTTTTTCCAATAACTCGGATACGTCCAATACGATACATCTGTATTAAGCTTTTCAGCACCATTAACCTCAACGATCATAACTCCTGATTCTAAGATAATATCACAATCAAAATAACCATTTGGTGTTTCTCCAAGATCTACGTGACTTGTATTAGTACCACCATCGTCTGTTTTTACTGCGGCCCATATATGACCTCCACTTTGGTAAATACGTAATAAAGGTTTATTTGGACCATTACCAACATTAGCATCGTCATGAATTTGCATAAACGTTAGTTGCTCACAGGTTTGGTTTACAATATTTACATTGGCATGAAAGATTTGATCATCGTTTACATTCCAATTTTCTAGAAATCTCAATTCTGAACGCTGACGTGTACCTGCATTATCTCTAGACTGATAAAACGCTAATTTATTACCATCGGCAACATAAAATGTATTTGATGAATACCCTGAAATAATTTCGGCATCAGTCGCTTCGGTACCACTTAAAGGCGATTGTAATTTACATTGCGCCAAGTAATCTTGGAATTTAGAAATACTGTACGGTGTTGTCCCATTCTGACTTCCATTCACCGTAATCTCTAAAGAATCTGTAAATGATCCATCGTCTGTAGTTACTGTAATCGTTGCCGAACCTTCAGAAATCGCTTCTACCAATCCGTTTGAATTTACTGTCGCTACCGAAGTATTGCTACTCGTATAACTTACATCTTGATTTGAAGCATCGCTCGGGCTAACCGTTGCAGAAAGTTGTTCTGTTTCACCTGCTTCTAAATTAATTGAAGATGCATTTAATGTTACTGAAGTCACATCCACTGTCGCTGGTTCTCCCTCTCCAGCAAATACGCTTAACTCTAAAAGGCTTACCCAATTTCCTTCGTATGATGATGCGCCTGTTACGGTAATTTTCACAAATCGAGCTTCTATATTATTGAATGTATCCGAAATAGGACTAGAAACCAAACCTGGCGTTGCATTCGAACTTCTGTTTACAACTTCCGTATAGGATCCATTTTCCGATGATGAAACCGAAATGGTGTATTGATACGCACGATCGCTATAACAAACCAATGCTGTACTTCCTAAGGTAAAAGTTCCTCCTAAATCTATAGTTGCCGTCTGTGGCATTCCTGAAACAGACCATCGTGTTCCTGTATTGCCATCGACTAAATTCGCAACGGTATTATCGCCATCTGGAGTCCCTGTTCCTGAAATAGATTTATTTAACGCTAAATTATCTCCACTTGAAGGTGCGACAACTTGTACAACAACCGTATCTGTAAAATCACCATCTGCTGTGGTTACAGTAATAGTTGCATTTCCTTCTGAAACTGCTGTTAATTTCCCACTACTGCTAACAGAAACAATAGAAGAACTGCTACTGCTATAACTTACATTTTTGTTAGTTGCATCCGACGGACTTACGGTTGCTGTTAATTGTTGCTCGCTTCCTAATGCTAAATCTATTGTACTGGACGAGAACGACACACCTGTAACCTCAGTTGGATCTACAGGCTCTCCACCTTCGTCATGACTTACAGAGAAATCGTAAACTAATACTTCGCCATAATTATCAGGGTCGTCGGTATCATCACCTTCTTCAACTGGATTACTTTGCGTATAATTACCTACTTTAAAGTATGATTGATCGTAACTTTTGTCCATGACGTAATCATTCCCATCGGCACGTACTAAATACTGAGATGCATTCCCGCTATTATACGCATTTTTAAGATTTCCATCTTCAGCGTAGTAACAATAATGTTTACCATCGATCACTTTAAAGATCACCTCATGAATATCTCCTAAGGTGTAATTTTCTGTAATGGTAACATTACTTCTTAATTTCCCGCCGTTAAAAGATAAAAACAAGTGATTATCTTCTAATCGCATCACCATAGAATCGTCTATACCATCGGCTTTATTTCCGTGGATTTGAGTTGCTACCAATTGCGACTTATTAATTGGTAAATGTGTAATCGCTTGTTTTACATACAGCTCGTGTGTGCCTTCGGTAGTCCAATATATATCTTTAGAACCATCGGCTTCACGTTCTCTAAGTTCCGAACGAATATTGTCAGAATTAGGCGTTGTTCCATTATCACTTCTTACCGGTGCGCGAAATACAATCGCATTCCCTTCATCGTTTACATAAAA
Source organism: Formosa sp. F44 (assembly GCF_056238645.1). Next base: position 142,896 of record NZ_JBWDLJ010000006.1, on the reverse strand, counting down.
GAATTCGTTTCCTTCTTCGTCACATAAGGTTTTATCCTCCTCACCCGTTGGATATGTAATTTTCCATTGATTACAATTGGTCATTAAGTCTGAAGGCATGCCTGCATTCCCACCAGAATCTGTAGTACCAGCTTGAGTGATGCTAATCGTCTGATTAGAAACTCCAGAACCACTAACTGTAATTGTTCCTGTTCTAGATGTTTCAGAAACATTTGCTGACACCGTTACCGAAATACTTCCGTTTCCAGATCCTGAGGTAGGTGTTACCGAAATCCATGATTTATTATTGGTAACCGACCAATCTACACTAGACGATACACTTACTGTTTTCGTTGTTTCTTCTGCAGTAAATTCGCTTACAGAAGATACTGTTAAATAATCTCCTGATGCCGAATTTCCTGAAGCATCTAGGAAACTAGCGCCTACAGAAACCCCGACCATACTGTTTGTATGAGGGTTACTTATTGAAGATCCTTTACCAGAAACAGCAGAACTACTTGCACTATAAATTTCTCCGTTTGCAGAAAATTGTGGATTAGCTTCTGTAAATCCACTGTCAGAAATACCTAATGAAGCGCCGTAATATACATTTCCATTATAAGTCATACTTTGCCCCGTACCTGAAATATCTCCGCTTACTATATTCGTTAAGGTTGTATAAATTACATTATTGTTTAGAACTCCAGATGGATCATAACTCGATCTGTCGTTATAAAAGATAGGAGAATCTACATTGTATAAAGTGTTATTTTCTACAACTATATCATCAACTTTTTGGTATCCGTTGGTGATTCCTCCAGAGGTATCTGAACCTCCTACTAATGTAATTCCGTTGTTCCATTTATCGCCAGAACTTACCACATCCTGAATGTAATTGTTGGTGATAACGTGGTAACTATCGGTGATACGGATTCCTCCTGTACCTTCAACATTTTCTCCTAAAAAGTAATTCCCATCTACTGTTGCACGTGCACCATGTCTCATCACTAACGATCCGCGACATCTTCTAAAGGTGTTATTTCGGTAGGTGTTATCGGCGCTTTTGTTTGTAATAATTTCATTTTCGCCATCTGCTTTATAGAAATAATTCCCCTCTACAGTCACGCTGGCACTTTTATCCTGAAATTCACTTGTTCCTACGCGAATGGTTTCACTGTCTCCAGAATGCGTAGTCGACGGATCTCTCTTTATAAAATTGAAGAAATAATTATCCTTAATAACGTGTCCCACTGGATTAAAATCGTTATATTCTAACTCTACCAATATTAGCGCTCCAGGACTATTCTTATTTAAAAATGAACAGTTTTCAACCGTATTATTTGTACCATAAAGTACAATCCAACGGTGTTTGTCTGTGCCACTAGGCGTTAGGTTATTAAACGCACAATTTCTAATGGTTGAATGATTTGCATATGCACTACTCTTTCTAAATTGAATATGATTGTTACTACCTGCTCCACCATTCCAGTAGAAGCCATCTATAATCACATAATCACCAGAAATATCCATATTGGTTTGCCCAGTAAAAATAACTCCACCTGGTGTTTCTGCTCTTAAAATAATTGGATTTGAAGCTGAACCGTTTGCTGTAAAATTGATTCTTTGATCGCTACTGTAAGTGCCGTTTGCCCAAGTGACGACGTCTCCAGGTGAGAGGCTTAAGTTGTTGAATTCACTTGCAGAATTCACGGTGTAATCTGCTCCGTACGACTGAAAGGCGCAAAGAAATACGACGACGCATAGTGTGGTTTGACACATGCGACTAAATAATTGTTGTCTCATTGTTTAATTAGCTATTTGTTAAAGAATTGGTCTGTTTAATCGAGGCCTCAATTAATTGGTTAACCAATTTTTACTTCTGCCAAAGTATACAAAATAAATCGGATGAACAACAGATTATCAGGTTTTTATACAAAGTGTAATAAGTAAAATCTTACAAATAGTATGTTTTAGAGTTCCAAAATAAGGTCAAAAAACCGCGCTCTCACTGACGTTAGACTAATTTCAAAAACCTATTAAATCCATAGATAAATAGTTAAAACTTTAACATATTCTCTATTAATGTATTCTAATTCGAGAATTTCATTTTACGAATTGAACTTTATAATATGCTCTATTAAAATTACCATAACATAACAATGCCGTTACCAGAAGTAAATCTAGTAACGGCATTGATAAATGAAAGCGTATGTAATTACGAGAACGTAGTGGTATGTCCTACGGTTGTCGAGTAAGATTCAGATAAAATGGTATCTACAAAAATCCACTCCGATTTCACTTCCGATGGCGTAAATGTCGCCATAAGATAGCCACGTCTAGAAGCATCGAAATACTGTAAACCATCTACCAATAACATTAAAGCTTGCTCAAATCCAGCTAACATTTCTGGGTTTGTTGCGCCTAAATAGGTTTCGAAACCTGGAGAACTAATTCCTGATGTAGCAAGTTCAATTCCCACTTCGGTACCATCCTGAGACGTTAATACGTTATTCCACGCATTGTGCGTATCTCCTGCTAAAGTGACTATTTTCTTGCCGTTTAAAGCATTGTAAATAATCTCTCTATCTACAGGATACCCATCCCAAGCATCTAAATTATATGGTATTGCAGACAAAACACGTGCCTTTTCTTCGGCTGTAAGTGTAGGGTCTTGTTGCAACATTCTGGTTTTAATGGTCACTAAATCGGTTAAAATTTGCACGAAATTCGGACTACCAAAAGCCATTAATAATTCTGCTGGAATATACATTTTTCCCATTAACACCTGCTGACCTAGTACTTGCCATTTAGCAGAATTTCCTTGGAGTTCGCTAGTAACCCAACTTAGTTGTTCGGCACCTAATAAAGAACGCGAGGTATCGCTTAATGCCGTTTGAAACGCAACAGCGTCGAAACCTGTTGCTGTAAAATAATTTGCAATGTTTAATTGTTTGTCTCGCCCGATAACACGCGTATCTAACATGATTAAATTAACAAGATTTCCTATATTAAACGTTCTGTAAATAATATCGTTTTTCCCTTCAGACAATTGAGAAAAAGGTAAAAATTCACTGTAAGCTTGTAACGCATGTTGTTTACGCACTTCAAAAGACCCTTCGGTAGCTTCGTCATGATTTTCTGCACCATCTATGTATGTATCATTTGCAATTTCATGGTCGTCCCAAATACAAATAAATGGTTTTTTCTGATGCGCTAATTGTAACGACACATCAGACCTGTATTGTTTATAGCGTGTTCTATAATCGTCTAAAGATAAAATTTCATGAGCAGGTTCATGCTGTCTGTTTAAAAATGCATTTTCGGCCGTAGAACCATAACCTCCAGCGCCGTATTCATAAAAATAATCTCCTAAATGCACAATAATATCGGCATTAGAATTTGCCATAGCATCGTAAGCATTAAATAATCCGGCTTGATAATTAGAACATGAACACACGGCTAGTTTAACTTGAGATGCTTCAACCGGCAACGTCAAGGTTTCTCCTACTACAGACATGGCATTATCTACACTATTTATAAAACGATAATATAATTTTTGATTAGCGTCTAGTTCTGCCAATTCTACTGCAATGGTTAAATCTCTAGAGGTCTCGGTGGTTATTTTTCCTGTTCTAATGATACTAGAAAAACTAGAGTCGGTTGCGACTTCCCAAATAATTTCACTGTTTGCTGTTGCGTAGCGCGTCCAGATAATTACACTAGAACTGGTCGGGTCGAAACTAGCTACACCTTGATTAAAATTTTTAGTACTAAGTAAAGATTCGTTGTAATCTGATTCGAAATTATCGTCGTCGTTACTACAACTTATAAAGTTTGGAGCTAACATAATTCCTCCAGTTGCAATTAACGCTTTTTTCAGAAATCCACGTCTGCCCGTATCTTTTGATGCCATATTATTTTTTTTGTTCAAAAATGCCCCATTTTAAAGTTTCAAGGGTTAGTAAATCTTTAACGCTATGTTACCTTATACTCAAATTAGCTTCAATTTTAAGACAGTTTTTAATACTCATAATCAGCTTACGATGTCTTTACCATTAACCCTACAAAATCAATCTGTTAGAGGACTAGAATTTAAAAAACAAATATTCCTAAAATAAAGAGATGCTCCTGTTAATTTTATGAATTACAAGAGCATAGCTTATAAAATAAAAAGCCCAGAATGTTATTTAAACATTTTGGACTTTTAAACTAATTGTTATTAACACTTGAAAATTAGCTTCTACTTTTTTATCATTTCTTTCAATTTATGTTGTACTTAATATATTAAAACCACGGTTTACTCCACCGTTTCTACTTCGTAAATATTGCTATCTTCTTCATTTAATTCTTTACTTATTTTATTAAGATTAAAAGCCATACTCACTTGAGAAAACCCAAGAAATAAAATACTAAAACCTGTATAAAAAATAATACTCAGACTTCCGAAAAATGGATTCGAAATCATTAAGAATGAAAATAACATAGCTAAAATTGAACTAGCTAACCCCCAACCCCAGCCTTTTACAGACGATTGTTCGAGCTCGAAGGAAAGTCCGATGCCCATAATAGAACGGAAAAACAACATAAATCCAATATAAATAGGCAACATTACAGCGCTTAATCCTGGGTTAGAGAATAGTATGAAAGCTAAAAATACGTCTATAAATCCTGAAGTTAAACTCCATTTCCAATTCGAAATGTTGTGTTTATTAGTTAATACAAATCCGATATGGAACACACCTGAAATTAAAAATCCCAATTGAAATAAAATCGCTAAAGTGATATATGATGCGATTGGTGTTCTAAAAACCCATACGCCTAATAAAATCATTAATACTCCTGAAACTAGTGGCATCCACCAGTATTTTAAACTATTTTTTACTAAATTTTTCATGATATATTGATTTAATTATATCACAAAGGTATACCTACATTATAGTCTTAAAATTAATCTAGATTAAGAAACGTAAATTATTTACCCCTAGCAATTTCACCTCTAATTTTACTGAGTACTTCTGGAGTAATTCCTAAATAAGAGGCTATCATTTTAAGCGGTATTCTATCTATAGCTTCTGGAAAGGTTTCAATAAAATGGGTGTAACGATGTCGTGCAGGCACGCTTAAAAGCATGATTAATCGTTTTTGCAAAACGCCATATCGAAGCGCTAAATCTGTAAATTCATTAAAAATAAGTTCGGGACTTAATCCGGTTGGACTTAATTTCTCTAGCGGCACACTTATCACCTCACTATCTTCAATCGTATCTATAAAAAGACTTGTTGGTATATTATTCTGACGAGATTCTACATCTGAAATATATTTGCCTTCGGGCGCAAAATCGAAAATGTGTTCCTTCCCCTTTTCATTAATAATGTAACTTCTTAAAAGTCCGCTTTTAACATAAAACAACTTGGCTTGCTCGTCTCCAGCAAACTGAAGAATTTGTCCTTTTTTGTAATATTTTGTTTTAGCATCTGGCCTATTTATAAGGTCCGAAAAGTGTTCTAACTCCATTTTTTATTTCATTTATTAACGACAACATCGCCTTGTAACCTACTAACTATCAGTGTTAGAAAAAGAATTCATTTCTAATCAATAAAATTAGTATATCAACTAAAAATAAGAATAAAAATTATTAAAAATCAAATCAACTAAAAAGAGATTTAATTCCGAGTAAAATATATTATAACTTGCAGAAAAAATTAATTTATGGATTTTACTAACCCTTTAGTATATGGTGTTCCTTGCTTTTTGGGCTTTATTGCCCTGGAATTCTCATATAGTAAAGTTTTTGACAAGGATAAAAAGGATTTATACAAAAAGAAAGATTTTATTTCTAGCCTTTCCCTTGGTGTAGGTTCTGCCGTTTTAGGCGCACTTATAAAAACGGTTTCCGTTATATTGATTTTTAATTTCGCTTACGACCTTTTTAATCCTGAAGTTAATGGCGTTCGCACCAATATAATGGGATATCAATCGTTTGGTTATGCTTGGTATTTTTGGGCCATTTGTATGCTGTTAGACGATTTTACATATTATTGGTTTCACAGACAAAACCATATGGTACGCGTATTATGGGCCGCACATATTGTGCATCACTCTTCCGATAATTTTAATCTAGGTACTGCCGTACGAAATGGATGGTTTACACTTTTTTACAAACCTTTCTTTTATGTGTGGATTGTAATTATTGGATTTCCGCCAGAAATGCTAGTGGTTTGCTTAGGAATTGAATCGTTATGGCAGTTTCAACTTCATACACAGTACGTTAAAAAGTTAGGGGTTTTCGAAAAATTCTTAAACACGCATACCATGCACCAAGTTCACCATGCTAGGAATTTAGAATACATGGATAAAAATCATGGTGGATTCTTAAATGTATTCGACCGTATTTTTGGAACATGGAAAGAATTAGATGAAACTATTGAAATTGAATATGGCGTGTCTACACCTCCAGAGTCTTATAATTTATATGTGATTTTAATGCACGAGTATCAGAACATTTGGGCAGATATGAAGAAAAGCAAAAATTGGTATCACAAGTTTATGTATGCCTTTGGACCTCCAGGTTGGAGCCACGACGGAAGCACATTAACCGTAAAACAAATGCGTAAACAAATCGCAGAAGAATCTAAAAACAACGATTTAACACCTGCTTAGTGTGTTTTAAAATTGAACGAAACAAAAAAAGATATCTCTATTTATTGAGATATCTTTTTTTTTATGAATAAATCGTAAATCGTGGATAAGTCCTAGACTACTCTGTAATCTTTATAATGGTTCTCCCTTTTAGCTGTCCTTTAAGCATTAATTGTATTTTATCATCGACTTGCTCTAAAGTGATTTCTGTAGCTGTGGCTTCTAGCTGACTGATTTTCCAATCGGTTGCTAGATTATTCCAAACCTCGGTTCTGTAGTTCATTGGATAATTTTGAGAATCAATTCCGATTAAAGTCACCCCTCGTAAAATAAACGGAAACACCGTTAAGTCTAATTTTGGCGAAGCTACGTTACCACAACTTGTAACGGCTCCCATAGGTTGTGTGGCTTTTATTATGTTTTCTAAAATCACACCACCAACAGTATCAATCCCACCAGCAAATAGAGGTTTTAGCAATGGTTTTTTATCGAAGTTTTCAATGTCATTTCGCAATAAAATTTCACTAGCTCCTTGCGCTTTTAAAAAATCAGACTCAGATTCTTTTCCTGTTATTGCAACAACAGTATAGCCTAATTTATTTAGTATCGCGACACTTAAAGCGCCTACTCCACCCGTTGCTCCAGACACCACAACTTTCCCGTCTTCAGGTTTTACTAGTTGTGTTAATCTTAGTACAGACATTCCTGCTGTTAATCCAGCAGTTCCGTAAATCATAGCGTCTTTCATTGTTAACGTCTCTGGTAATTTTACAGCCCAATGTGCAGGCACGGTAATATTTTCGGCGAAACCACCATCGGTATTCATTCCTAAATCGTAACTGGTTACGATAACTTGGTCTCCAATTTGCCATGCATTACTAGATGATTCTTCAATAATCCCTACAGCATCAATTCCTGGAGTATGCGGAAAATGCCTGGTTACACCCTTATTTCCAGAAGCCGATAAAGCATCTTTATAATTCAGTGAACTGTAGTGTACTTTAACTCGAATTTCATCTTCATTTAAAGGACTAACGGCCATATCTTTAATAGAAGTTTTAAAAGCCGAATCGACTTCTTCTACTCGAAAAGCCTTGAAAATTGAATTGTTTGCTTTCATCTTAATTCTGTTTAATTTTACTTACTTTTATACAAATTTCAGCATAATAATGGTAACAACCAACACCTTACAATATGTTGGGTAACGAACATTTTATTCTGAATTGTACAGAGCAATAGGTTAGCAAAGAAAAAAAATGAAAAAAAGTTATTGTCCCATAGACACCTTTATAAATGTGGTAAAAGGCAAACGCAAAGGAACCATTATTTTACACCTTTTTCAAGGCAATAAACGGTATGGCGAATTGGTAAAATTACTACCAGACATTAGCGAACGCATGACCACCAAACAGCTTAAAGAATTAGAAGCAGATGGTTTAATTAACCGGACCGTTTTCCCTGAAGTCCCACCAAGAGTGGAATACAGTTTAACCGATTTAGGCAAAGAAATTCAGCCTTATCTTAAAGGCATGTACAGAGGTGGTATTCTTTTTGAGAAAGCTATAGATAATTCTGAGATTTAATTAAACTCGAATTTTACACATTGATATTTATTTTAAGATCTCAATCAAATAGCATATAAAGGCTTTACGTATACCAACGTTATGCTTTCTAATGATTTAAAATTCTGAAAAACCCCCACGTTTAGAACCAAACAGCTCTAATAATATTTTCTTAAAATCGTGTTAAATTTTAACTATATTTGTTAAAAACCACATCTAATGCGATATAAATCAACCTTTAAGAACCGTATTACATTTCTCTTTTTTTTACTGCCTTTTATTGCTGTAGCCGAAACTCACGACAGTGGCTTTGAAGATTCTGTCGCCGAAGTTGTTAGTTGGATTGCTCTAATTATCGCTCCAATCGCTCTAATTGGAGGCTTTCTATTTGTACATGTACTACCAGAAAAAATTGCCGAAAAACGCAATCATCCACAAGCGCAAGCCATTAAAGTACTCTGTTTATTGTCTTTGCTTTTTGGAGGTCTTCTTTGGCCATTAGCTTGGTTATGGGCGTACAGTAAACCTGTATTTTACAAAATGGCTTACGGCACCGATAAAGGCGATTACCACGAAACCACTTTAAAAGAATTTAAAGAAGAAAAAGCCTCAAGTAAAAATGATCCTCAGCCAGATTCGCCAGAACTCTAACAGGCTACCTAAACACACCTATTAAACCACCAACCTATGGAAATTTTATTACTTATTATATATAGTGGAATTGTTTGGCTTATCTTTTTTAAATTCAAACTATTGCCATGGAATACCGTTTCGCAAGTTATTGTTTACATTATTCCAGTAGTCGCGATTTCATTGCTTATCCTATTTTTAAATATTGTTGCACCATCGTCTCACGATGTGCGCGTTTTAAATTATAATGCAGAAATTGTACCCACTGTAACAGGAATGGTTACAGAAGTTAAGGTAAAACCTAATCAGCATGTAAAAAAGGGAGATACTTTATTTAAAATAGATCCCGTTCCTTTCCAATTAAAAGTAGACAATCTTAAATCTAGAATTCCGTCGTTAGAAGCTAAAGTACTTAGTGCAAGAGCATACGATCGCGAATTAGAAGACCAAATTTCTGGAGCTACAAATAGAATTCATGTGATTGATGCGCAACTGGATTTAGCCATTAAACGAGAGCAACAAACCAAACAATTAGCCGATTTAGGTGCGGGTTCTAAATTCGACTACGAACAAGCTCAGGCTAATTTAAGTAATTTACAAGCACAGAGAACAGTGGCACTTTCAGAAAAATCGCAGTATTTACAACGTATTTCTGCCGTGAATACTGAAGGTGAATTATCTGAAATTACTCAGGCCCGTGCCGCTTTAGAACAAGCGCAAGTGGAACTGCAGGAAGCCGAGTGGAAACTCTCTCAAACAGTATATCTTGCACCGTCCAACGGTCGTATTGTAAACCTACAATTACGTCCTGGAACCATAGCTGTACAATTTCCTATAAAACCTGTACTGACCTTTATTGAAGATGAACAATGGATTATTGCACTATATAATCAGAATGAAATTAGATACGTTAAAGATGGTGATCCTGCCGAAGTTGCTCTTAAAACCTACCCGAATAAAATAATAAAATGTAAAGTCGATCATATCATTTGGGCGAATGCTCAAGGTCAAATTACAGCGAGTGGTAGATTACCAGATACGCAAGAATCTCATTTAACCGAAGGTCGATTCGCTGTGCGATTAAGTGTTTCTGAAGCCGATAAAGATTTATTTCTCGCTCCTGGAGCAATCGGACAAGGAGCTATATACACCGAAAAAGGGGCTTTAATTCATTTGGTTAGAAAAGTAATTATGAGAGTCGGTACCAAAATGGACTGGTTAGTACTTAAACTACATTAAGGATGAAGAACCTTAACACAAACATATTTAAATTTTTGTTGATTTTCTCAGGACTCTGTATCATTCAAAGTTGTGCGGTAAAACAACCTGGAACTAGCGAAGATTTACAAGAAGAGGCTTTTGCGAACTTTATTTTGCCCTCTACTTGGCAAAACAGTGCAGATACATTAGCGGTAAAAGACAATTGGTTAAGTACCTTTAATCATCCGGTTTTAGACAGCATGGTTAATGAAGCCCTTGTTTACAATCCCGATTTAAGAATTTCGAGTGCTCGTATAGAAGAAGCCAATGGGTATCTTCAAGCAGCGCAAGCGGCTTTACGTCCAGCGTTCTCCATCTTAGGAAGGGAGAGTACAAAACTGGGAGGTACTTTTGGCAACGGATTAAACGGCGCACTATTTGCGGCCTCATGGGAAATAGACATCTGGGGCAAACTAAGAAGTGCTAGAAGTGCAGAAGAAGCCAATTTAGAAGCTATGAAAAGTGAACAATCTTTTGCTCGCCTGTCTATAGCTGCCCATGTTACAAGAACATATTTTTTAGCATCGAAAACGTATTTGCAAATGCAGTTGGCACAGCAAATGATTGAGCTCTCTGAAAAAATGAAGACGATTTCTCAAAACCGATTCGATATTGGGATTGGAACTCAGATAGATGTAGAAATGGCTAATGCCAATCTAAATAGTTTAAAAGATGCTAATCGTCAATTAAAACTGGCTTATGCCAATCAATTGCGTGCATTAGAATTACTTTTGGGCCGCTACCCTTCTGCAGACATAGAAGTTAAAAATGAATTGGTTGAGCTAAACGCAGAAATCCCTGCTGGAATTCCGTTGCAAATCCTAGAACGCCGTCCAGATGTTTTGGCATCTCAACAGCGCTATAATGCGGCTTTTTATCGTGTTGGAGAAGCAGAAGCAGCCAAATTACCGCAACTGAGTTTAACCGCAAGTTTAGGCGTTTTAGACAGTCAGATTTTTCAATTATCCGATGAATTTTCAAACCCTATCAGAAGTATTGGTGGCGAATTAGTAGCTCCTATTTATCAAGGTGGTGCGTTAAAAGCTAATGTAGCCATTCGAACAGCGCAACAAAAACAAGCGCTTGAAAATTATAACCGCACCGTTTTAAATGCCATGGCAGATGTAGAAAACACATTAGATGCCGTACAAACGGTTGGAGAACGTGAGATATTTATTAAACAATCTGTAGAAAGTAACCAAATAGCTTTTGAGTTAGAACAGGTGCGATTTAAAGTAGGGTTAGTCGATATGAGAAACTTAATCGACCAGCAAATGGATTTGTATAAATCTGAAACCGACTTATTGAATATTAAAGGTGAAAAAATTATTCAGCGTATTAATTTATATATGGCGCTTGGTGGGAATATGTAAAAGACTTAAGCTAAAGCACGCCACTTTAGCTTAAGTCTTTTGTTTTTAGTTATAAAATATGTGATATCAACCCTCAAGTTTAGCTTTCTATATTTAAGGTAGCCTCACGTTATACATACACATTCTGTTTACTCGTAATTAACTTTACGGCGCCTTTTAAAATCTTAACTTTTAAGGTTTTAAATTCGCCTATTATTTCACCATCTAATTGTAATAACTGAGGTGTGTCAAACATAATTTTAGCTTTAGATGTACTAATTACTTTATTATTCTGACTGTCTAAAAACGTTTCATCAAAACTAGAAAGTCCGGCTTTGATTAAAACATTAGCATTAATTTTTTCAATTAAAACAATTTCGAACACGCCATCCATGGGATTGCCTTCACTATTTAGGGGCACACCAGTTCCATATTTTCTAGCATTACAAACGCCAAGCATAACGGCTTCCGAATGATATACCTCATCATTGCATTCAACCTTTACCTTAAAAGGCTCAACATTACCTAAAGCTTCAATAAAATACTTGGCATAAGTAGCCATACCTCGGTTGTCATCCTTTTCGTATCCATCTACAATATTGGCATTAATTCCGACATCTCCAATATGAATGGAATAGTGGGTTTTATTGACGCTCACCAAATCTAGGTCTCCAATTATATTAGACATGATAATGTCTTGAAACGCCTTAATTGGTTTTTGAGAAACGCCCAACTCTACAGCCATTCCATTGGCCGAACCTAAAGGAATAATACCCATAGGAATATCTGTTTTTAGTAAAGCCACTGCAGTGAATAAGGTAGTTCCATCGCCTCCAACCGACACCACTCTGTCGGGACAATACTCATGCAATAAGTCTTTTAATTTCGCTTCGTCTGAGTGCCCTGTAGTTTTAAATATTTTAAAATCTAAACCAAAATTATCGCAGATTGCCTTAGCTTCTTTTAGAAAAGGTTTTTTATCTACACCTCCAGAAATGGGGTTCACTACAAATAATAATTTCATATTAATTCCTCTTTTAGAGTTTCTATTTCTTTTAGAATGGAATCTGCATGCTCTGGTAAAAAATAAGAAGCAGAGGTTCCTGTAGCCAACAACTCTTCCCACATTTTTTGCTGTGTTTCACTAATATCCTTACCGGTTCTGCGAATATATATTTTCAAAATAAGTTCGGGATTCGCCTTAGCTAAAGTGGTATAAATTGCCATATCCTTTTGGGTATCGTCTCCTACCAAAATATAATGTTTACTTCTAGACTGCGTGATTAGAAAACGAATAGCATTCAACTTAAAATCTATTGGCTTTTGTCCTTTTATCAGCTGAAAAAAACTCAAATATGGTGTAAGCGTTAATACCCCCAAAGGCAACTCATTATGTTTTATAAATGTAGTTAAAAGTCCGAATAAATTACTCTCACTTTTAGACACATAAAACAATCGTGGATTTACATCTTCCCAAGCCTGAAATATGTTTTTGGTAAACTCGATTACTGTACGTCGCTCCGGCACCAAGAATAATAACGTTTTAATACGCTGAAAAATATTCGCGGTGTTAGACACTAAAATAGTATCGTCTATGTCTGAAATAATATCTAACGTTCTCTGTTCTTCCTGAAAAAAAACAGGATAGTTCTGAACTAATTTTAAAACCTCATCGGAGCCGGACAGTGTAATTTTTAAATCTTCGCAATATGCCTTGTCAGAAACGGCTTGAAACCGACCAGATGTATCGGTTTTTGTAAATATTAATCCTGCCTTTGTATGAATACATATCTCTTGATTGGACAATACAGGTGTGAAATATGAACAAATAACGCGAATTGCATTTTGAAAGGCTTTGTCCTTTTTATTTTGAATATCTCTATTTCCTTTTAAAACCACGCCTTTATACCAAACTTTATCGGCGGCGAGTTGTAAAACTGATAATTCCCAAACGGATGCTTTTTTACTATAAACCATACATATTTTTAATTCAGTTAAAAGATATAAAACTCATAGCTAACCTCAAAAACAATACGCTATTAGTAATGCTAAATTCTTGTGCTTTATAACACATAAAAAAAGCCTCAATATTAAAAAACATTGAGGCTTTATAGTACATTAAAATTGAAGTAATTTTTATTTCATAAACTGTAAATTAATACCTGTTAACACTTGAAATACAGGTTGTGTACCTTTAACATACATAGAGTATTGTGGTTCGATATACAAATTAAACACTGTAGGTCCTAATTTAATTACCTTTCCAATACCTAATGCTATTGGGATAGAATATGCATCTTTTTCGAAGTCTAATACCCAAATTGGTGCTCCTCTTAAATATGTCCCTTTACCCAATTGCCAAAAGTAAAACGGTTGAATTGCTCCTAAGCTTGTATCTGCTCTATCCGAATCTCCTGCAAACGATGCTTGCCATGTAATTAATCCTCCAAATTGAAACACTGGCGATTTAGCTACGAAACCAACAAATGCAAATCCTCCTTGCCATTTTCCTGTTCCTAAAAGATCGTCTGAGGCTGTTGGTGCTGTTATAGACGGACCAATACCCATGGTTGTTGTGGCATTAGACACAAAATTATAAGATAAAAAAGCATTAAAATCTCCAGTACCACTAGTCGTGTTTACAACACCATTTACGTTAGGCATCCCTAAAGACGAAAACGGCATAGAGGCACGTAATAACATTTTTCCTTTTGCCACGGGCTTAGCAAAACGCACCCACATGGTATTCATAAATGCAGCGTCTGGTGCTTCTGCTAGTTTTGGCATATAATAATCTTGGAAGCTTACCGCCGTCATGTTTGCTAACGGGTTGTTTGCTTGAGCCGCACTAGCACTTGCCGTGGTAGTTGCGGTACTATCTAGACTCTTGTCTTGAGCAAACATACAGGTCGTACTTAGAAGGCAAGTTGCGATTAAAATCTTAATTTTTTTCATGGAATAATCTTTAAAGCGTTTTATTAAAAAAAATATTGAAATAATAGCCGCCAAAAATGCTAAATAAGGAAACTACGACACCTAATAAAAACACTAAAAAAAGGATCTCTGTTTTTAATCTCGCTAGTATACTGATAGTAAAACGCCTAATTAAGTCAGTTAGGTAGCTTATATTATTTTAAAACGTAACGATATGTTTTATTCCCCACCTATTTATAATTAAATTGTCGCTCTCAAAAATAGTATGATGATAGACATTTTATTAAAAAGTAAAAACATAATTAAAGCGGAAAACATTAATGAAATTCCTTCCGAATTAGATTTCTTCATCATGCATTTCCTTGATTATTCCGAATCCGATTTAAAATATCTCACAGAACAGTATAACCTCGATTTCTCGATAATGAAGAATTACGAAGACATCGAAATTAGTTCTCACTTTTTAGAAGACGATAATCAGGCTGCCTTTCACTTTTCTATACCGTATTACGACACCAATAGAAAATTAATTGAGGAACCTTATTTTATAATAATTTCTGAAGTTGGATTGTTTCTATTTTCATCGAGTAGTATGGATAAATATATTAACGACATCTACCCAAATAAAGCGGCACTCTTACATAAAGCAACAGATGTAAGAAGCCTTTTTAATTTTCAGTTTGCTTTTATTTCGGATTATTATGCCGATATCACCGAAAATCTGTCTCGCAAAATAAAACTACTCGCTAATTCCATTCTCATTGAAAAAGACATTTCAAGTCATGAAATGGATATTATAACCCGATTTAATTTTAATAACCTTCTTATTAAAGAATTACTAATCGAAACCACCCGAGTATTTCGTTTATACATAAAGAGCAATTGGGAACAAAAAATGGATATTCGCTCCGAGGTTAAAGACGAGCTAAATGATTTAACTGTGGTTTCCGATTATATTCAATTTAATTTTGATCGATTAGATGATTTAAGAGAAAATGTCTCTAACAAAATCGATTTGGAGCAAAATCATATTTTTAAAACGCTTACCGTCGTTACCGTATGTATTTCACTTCCTACATTTATTGCCGGCGTGTACGGTATGAATTTTAATAATATGCCGGAAACAAATAGTGCTTATGGCTATCCCATAATACTAGTGATTATGATTTTATCGGCGATGTTACCCTTCTTATATTTTAAAAAGAAAAAGTGGTTATAAATCTATTTTAAGCAGATGACAAAAAAAGACATAGAACAGTTTTGCCCTAAAAACCGGGACGATTGGCGTACATGGTTAGAAGTACATCATAAAAATAAAGCTTCTGTATGGTTAATTATTTATAAGAAAAATGCTCCTGTACAGAATCTCTCTTGGAGTGAAGCGGTAGACCATGCCCTATGCTTTGGTTGGATTGATAGCGTAAAAAAATCTATTGACAGTGAAACATACATGCAGTTTTTTAGTAAACGAAAACCGAACAGTACGTGGTCTAAAGTAAATAAAGATAAAGTTGACTTTTTAACTGCAAACCATTTAATGACCGATGCCGGCCAAGTCTGCATTGACATTGCCAAAGCAAACGGATCTTGGTCTTTTTTAGATCCTATAGATGCCCTTATAGTTCCAGACGATTTAGAAGCCCAATTTGCAAACTTCGAAGGCTCGAAAATGTATTACGAGAGCTTGAGTAACTCGGTTAAGAAAAACATTTTATACTGGATTCTTAGTGCTAAAAGAGAACCCACACGCGCGAAACGTATATTGGAAATCGTCCAAAAAGCTAGCCAAAATATTAATCCCAATCCGTTTCGTTAATCGGAAACTTGGGAGCTGTTACACAAGAATATTATTGGTCGCCATTTTAGAAAGTGTAACCTCTTTTTTATCGACTTTAACCTTCATACTTTCATCAAAAGGTTCGACATCTAAAATATCAATTACGGTGCCTAATCCAATGTTTTGTTTTGCTAAAAACTGCAGAAACGAAGACGAATTATCTTTAAAACCTTTACACACCACCTGATCCCCTGCACCTAACTGGCTCAATTTCTTTTTAGAAGATTCAGGTAAACTTCCGTTGGCATCTGGAATGGGATCTCCGTGCGGATCGTAAGATGGTCGTCCCAATAACTTATCCAATTCTTCTACCAACTTTGCAGATTTTATATGCTCTAATTGCTCTGCAACATCATGCACCTCATCCCAATTAAAGTTAAGGCGTTCTACCAAAAAGCATTCCCAAAGCCTGTGTTTTCTTATAATACTTAAGGCATGTACCAATCCTGATTCGGTTAAATGTACACCGTAATACTTTTGGTAATTCACCAACTTCTTCTCAGAAAGCTTCTTAACCATCTCCGTAACCGATGCCGATTTAGTATTTAATCGTTCAGAAATACTACTTGTAGAAACGCCTTTATCGACATCTTGTTGCAGATGAAAAATGACTTTTAAATAATTCTCTTCAGATGGTGTGAACATAATTTTAAAATAAAATGCAAAGATACATTTTATTCTTACAGAATAAAGTTTTAGCTTTACCTAAACTTTTAATTAGTCTAACAAACAAATATATTTTACAACCTATGAAACAAATATTTTACTTACTGTTTTTAATCGGTTTTGTCGTCTCGGCACAACAATCAAACACCATCATATCAGGGACTATCAGTTCTAATGGCGCACCTATTCCATTTGCTAGTATTTATGTAAAATCCGGAACTCAAGGTGTCGATGCCGATGTTAATGGAAAATATGCTTTAAATGTTCCTGAAGGCGAGATTACATTAATCGTTCAATATCAAGGTTATCGCACCCAAACTAAAAAAATAGAAGTTATATCTGGAATCCATCAAACTATAGATTTTAACATAACCGAAGATGCTTTGGGATTAGACCAAGTTGTTGTTAGTGCTACCAGAAACAGAATTAGTAAAAAAGAAGCAGCAGTTATTGTAAATGTGTTGAGTGGGAAATTATTCCGAGCCACACAATCTATTTCATTAGCCGATGGATTAAATTTTCAGCCCGGAGTTCGCGTAGAAACAAACTGTCAAAATTGTGGTTTTACCCAAGTTCGTCTTAACGGTCTGGAAGGGCAATACACCCAAGTACTGGTAAATAGCCGACCTGTTTTTAGTGCGCTTAATGGCGTGTACGGATTGGAACAAATACCCGTAAGTATTATTGATCGTGTCGAGGTTGTACGTAGTGGTGGTTCTGCCCTCTTTGGTTCTAATGCTATTGCAGGAACGGTTAATGTAATAACCAAAGAACCTATAAACAATACTTGGGATGTCAGTTCGTATTTGGGATTAATTGATGGAAAAACACCAGACCGCAGTGTAAATATGAATGCCTCTATAGTAAACGAAGCGCTTACTACAGGTATAACGGTATATGGTATGTACAGACATAGAGATGCTTATGATGCGAATGATGATGGCTTTAGTGAAATTACAAAACTCACCAACAATTCACTCGGAACAAAAGCATTTATAAAGCCTAACGATAATAGTAGAATTGGAATAGACTTTACAGCTATTAAAGAGTTTAGACGAGGTGGCGATCGCTTAGAGCTTGCACCTCAATTTACAGATGTTACCGAACAGTTGGACCATAATACCATTTTTGCAGGGCTAGATTACGAATTATATAACGACGCAAGAACAAATGCTTTAAGTGCTTACGTTTCTGTACAACATACCGATCGCGAGAGTTATTATGGTGGCTTGGGAGGCGGACGCACGCATGCCGATTCTGTTGCGGCCAATAATGCCTTTGGTACCACTAAAGATTTGGCCTTAGTTGCCGGAGCAAAATTTACTCATAATTTTAAAAATAACGATGTACTTACCTCGGGCGTAGAATTTCAAATGAATGACACCGACGATATTATCACAGGCTATAATCGTTTGGTAGATCAGAAAGTGAATAATTACGGGTTTTACAGTCAGTACGAATGGAAACCAACCGCACGCTTTACGGCCTTAATTGGCGCTAGATTAGACCATGTTGATGTGGATGGATATTATACCATTCAAGATATAGAGCGCACTTCAGAAGTTAACGAAACGGTTTTAAGTCCGCGCTTAACAGTATTATATAACATTAACGACGCCCTTCAATTTAGAGGTGGTTATGCCAGAGGATTTCGTGCGCCACAAGCTTTTAACGAAGATCTGCATATTGCCTCTGTTGGTGGCGAACAAAGTTTTGTTATCTTGTCTAATAACTTGGAAAGTGAATTTTCTAATGCCTACACAGCTTCTTTAAATTTCACAAAAGACTACAATAAAACTCAAACCAATTTTTTAGCTGAAGGGTTTTATACCACATTACAAAATCCGTTTACCATAGTAAGCACAGGAACACCGTTACCTAATGGATCTATTTTAGAAGAATCTAGAAATGGAGCGGGCGCTTACGTTGCTGGAACAAATATAGAAGTTAGTATCTCTCCTAGCCCATCGTTGTTTTTCCAAGCGGGAGTAACCTTTCAGAAATCTATATATAAAGAAGATCAAGTACTTTTTGAAGCCGATGGCAGTTACCCTGGAGAAGAAGATGTTATTTTAGAAGAGTTCGCACGTTCCCCAAATGTGTATGGTTTTTTAAATTCTAATTGGGAAATTATTGAAGATTTAAGACTTGACGTTACCGGTAGTTACACAGGATCTATGATTGTGCCACATATTATAAGTGACTCTGGATTTATGGAACTTGTAGACACCGATGCCTTTTTTGATATGACTACAAAGCTAACCTATCACTTCGATCCTATAGAAGATTTTCATGTAGAGATTAGTGGTGGAATACAAAATATTTTTAACAGTTACCAAGACGATTTTGATTCTGGAGCAGGGCGTGATTCTACTTATATATATGGACCAAACCGACCAAGAACCGTATTTGTAGGATTAAAATTTGGTGATTTTTAAAACATTTATCATGCTAAGATCTATTCTTTTAATTTGTGTTTTTCTCGGAGGCTATTCCAATGCTACCTCTCAAAGTACCGATGAGATTCATTGGAAAACCTTTGCAGAATTAGAAGTGGCTTTACAAGAAAACCCTAAACCCGTTTTTATCTTTTTCCATGCCAAATGGTGTGCATATTGTAAAAAAATAGAACGTAAAGTATTTACTAAAACCGATGTTATACACACCATTAACTCGGAATATTATGCCATTAAAATGGATGTAGAAACTCAAGATACTATTACATTCGAGAATGTGACGTATACCAATACACAATCGTTAACACAGCGCAACGGCATACATGAAATTCCATTGGCTCTGGCCTCTAGAGCAGGTGTTCCATTTTCACTTCCGGCCACCATTTTTTTAAACAACGACTTTACTGTCAGACAACGAGTTTTTGAATATTATACCTCTAACGAATTACTGGAACTTTTAAAACCGCTTTAGCACCTCAATCTAAAAGTATAATTTAACTAAGGGTGTATAACATTTCTACAGCCCCACTCTTGTAGCTTTTAGTAGATTCTAAATGCAAATTGGTTGTTTTTGGTAAAGCTTCAAAAAGATTAATTCCTTCGGTTAAAATAATAGGCATAACATACACTTGAATCTCGTCTATTAAGCCCGCATTTAAAAGCAATGTATTTATTTGTCCGCCACCAATTAACCAAATGTCTTTCCCATCTTTCAATTTTAAGTCTCTCATAAAATCTATAGGATTCTCTGAAACAAACATGGCATTTCTATCGTCACGCTTAGTTTCGTCTCTGGTAAACACATAATTTCTTTTACTTAGATACGGAAATTCGATATCCCAACTTAAAATTTGTTTGTATGTGGCATGACCTTGTATTGTTGTATCTATAGAGTCATAAAAACTAGAATAGCCATAATCAGATTCATCTGGATTTGGAATAGATTCTAACCAATCTACACCACCATCAGCTGCAGCAATTTTTCCATTTAAACTCATGCCGATGTACAATTTTACTTTTTTCATATAAAGAATTTGGGAACTGGTTTATGTAAATATAACACAAACAACTTTAGTTCTGATAGTCAAACAAACTAATGTAAATATTTCTATTTAACGCAGACATAAAGGTCTTAATTTTTTAGTTAACATCAAATATCTCAAAACTAAAAATACTAAATTTTTAATAGCAAATTCGGGTTTGGGCAGTTTGTGGTATAATATTCTAAATCTAATACATTGCACACACCCGGATAGTCGCCTGTAAACGCTTGCATGTCTTTAATAATTTGAAAATGCAAATGTGGCGGATAATCGCCATTCACTTCCGAGGTACCTAATTGTCCAATGTGCTGTCCTTTAATTACAGTTTCTCCAATCTTTAGATTAGAGATAGAATCTAAACTTAAATGACCGTATAAAGTGTAAAATTCTATATTACACATGCTGTGTTTTAAAATAATAGTTGGCCCGTAATCGCCATGATTTAAATTATTATTAAAGCTATGTACAGTGCCGTTCAAGGCCGCCAAAACAGGTGTTCCTGCAGGACACCATAGATCGACTCCTAAATGAATATTACGCTCGGTTTGTTTATTTTCAGAATTAAAGTACGTACTCCGCTTATATAAGTTCCTCACCTCCAAATAACCACCAAAAGCAATGTTAGCCTGATGCGTTTTTGAATAGCTCGTTATATATTCCCCAAAATGCAAGGAAGACGACACATCTATAGTTTGTAACTCTAAATGTGTTTCAGATAAATCTAAAGGCACATATTTTATCGTTTCAGTGTCGAGGGCCAAAACACGAATTGGATTCTTATCTATATCATTAAGAATATGGTTAAAGGCATGCGGTGTCATAATCACGAATTTATTCAAAAGTAAAACATATTCTAACGTAAATAAACACTTATTTGAAAGATAAGTATTGTTAAAAAAACGGAATATGATGAAATATTTTTAATTATTAAGTATGGAATTACAAAAAAAATGTGTTAATTACACCAATATTTACCCGTATAAATGAATTATTCACAAAAAATAGTGTTTTAAACTGAATAAATTCTATTTTTACAAAAAATTTAAACAAACATGAAAAAAACAATACTAACTATGGCAGTCGTTCTATTAAGTACGATGTCTTATGCACAATTTCAAGTCTCAGCAAGTACAGGTTACGCAATCGCTAGTGCTGGAATGCAATTAGGAACAGAAGAAAATGCTTCTGGGGTAGAGAACTATTACGGAAGTTTTGGTGAAGGTGTAAACTTTCAAATACGCGGAACATATTTCTTTAATGATACATTTGGAGCCGATGTAAGTTTTGGATATTTAAATGGTGCAGACCAAACTATCGAAAAAGTAAATTTACCTAATCAACAAACAGATGCCATTGCTAGAGCACGTGCTTATGGAGCGTCACTATCTATGGTATACAAGTTTACAAATAACGTATACGGACGTTTTGGAGCCTTATTAAAAGTAGGTGGTAAAACTGAAGCAGTTGTTAGTAATAAGCTTGTATTCTCTGATGAAGCCGCGGCCGCACAAGGTCTTCCTTCAGGTTCTTATACTCAAACAAATTATGTTGAAGATTTTCACGGGGTATTCCCTCTTGGTTTTGTAGCCGCTTTAGGATATAAATACGACTTAAATTCTAACTTCAGTATTTTTGCTGAAGCTGAATATTACGGTATTAGCTTAAAACGTAAAGATTCTGAAATTCAAAGTTTCAACACCAACGTTGTTTTACCTGATGGTACTGTAGCTGTTGAAGGTTTATATACTATAGACAATTTGCCTCCTGGATTTGTTAAGAAAACAACATATGTAGATGAATTATCTAATACAGAAACAGACTCTTCTAAAGAATTAGCTCAAAAAGTGCCATATTCTTCATTTGGTCTTAATGTAGGGATTACATACAGATTTAATAGTTCTGCGAATTAAGCCATATAATTTCACAGTACTATACATGCGAAAAGCGAAGGGAAACCTTCGCTTTTTGTATGTTATAGAACAGAATATATGTGTTATTAATTATTTTAAGATAGCCATACAAATAGTAAAGCTAATATAGCAGGAACAGCTTGTACCACTAGTATTTTTTTAGAGATGGTTTTTGCACCATACAATCCTGCTGCGATAACACAAACTAGAAAAAACACTCTATTATGTTCTGCCCACAAAGGATCTGATATAAAAAACGACCATAGTAATCCAGCGGCTAGAAACCCATTATACAGTCCTTGATTCGCAGCTAATACTTTTGTAGTTTTAAACAACTCCGCCGGAAGTGTGTCAAAGGTTTTCTTACCTACAGTATCCCAAGCAAACATTTCGAACCATAAAATATAAAGATGTTCTAGAGCAACAATAGCAGTAAGTATTTGGGCAACGATATGCATGGTGTTAGGTTTTAGGTGTTGGGTTTGTTTAAAACTTCAAAATTAGGAATCTATAGCATAAGGGCTTCTTTTTCTTTTAGAAATTAAATCATTCTAAAAGGCTCCGTTACTACCTTAAGGCCGCTTTAAAAGCAAAGATACTTAAAATAAAAACCGATTTCCGGATTTAAACCATAGCACCATTGGCACCAATAATCTGACCAGAAATCCACTTCGACTCATCACTTGCTAAAAACAAGACCACTCTTGCAATATCTATAGGTTGCGCTAAACGGTTAAACGCATTCATGCCTTTTAATTTGTCTAAGGTCGCTTCAGATTTTCCCGTTAAAAATAAATCGGTTTCTGTAGGTCCTGGCGCTAATGCATTTACCGAAATTCCACGTCCTACTTCTTTAGAAAACACTTTAGTCATTTGCTCTACGGCTGCCTTAGTTGCAGAATATATGGCATAAGTAGGAAACATTAATTTCGCGGTAGACGATGAAAAGTTAATGATGTTTCCGCCATCTGCTAATTTATCCTCAGCCTCTTGTAAGGTATTAAAAACACCTCTCACATTTACTTCAAACTGTTTCGTAAAATCGTCTTGCGTACTATCCTTAAGTAATGTTGCTTTCATAACACCAGCATTGTTTACTAACACATCTACCTTTCCGTAAGTTTCAATGGCTGTATCGAATAATACAGTTACTTCTTCCCTATTACTTACATCTGCTTTAACGGCAATGGCTTGACCACCATTATTAGTGATAAGAGATACGGTTTCTTTTGCATCAGCATCACTATTAGAATGGTTTACAACCACTTTGGCACCATGTTTAGATAACAGTAAAGCGACTTCTTTACCAATACCACGAGACGCACCCGTTACTATAATAACTTTATTTTCCAGATTCATAGTATTTAATTTTTTAAGATTTTGATTTAAAAACATACGGATAGCTTAGCTCCGGTACATGATCTTATTATTTTAAAGCGATTAAACGCTCTGCAATTAATGATAAATTAGATTCATTAATTTCTGGTTTCGGGGATAACGGATAAAGTTGTGCACCTGGTCTGCTTACAAATGCGCCTCTCCAGTTGGCCCATAATGCTCCAGAAATATCCCAACCGTGTGCTGCTACTAATAAACACTCTTTAGGTTCTACGCCCATTTTTCTAGCGGCCCAAGCATATGCATCGGCATGAGGTTTAAATTTACCTATATCTTCAACACTTAATCGCTCTTCGAAATAATCTAATAAGCCAGCATTTTTAAATTGCGTTTCTACACCTTTATTCGATGAGTTTGTAAACGAGACTAATTTATATCCAGCGTCTTTTAACTTTTGTAAGGCATCCTTTACTTCAGGATGCGCAGGTAACGATCTTATAGGTTCTAAAACGGCTTCTTGAGCGTCTTTCTCTGATAAGGTAATGCCATGATTCGCCGCTACCATTTGAAGCGCTGCGGCGCCTATAATTCCAAAATCGTTATATTGATTTGCCACGGTAGATACTAATGAATATTGTAGCATGGTAGTAAACCATAATGGCAATAAATCACTACGATTACCAAGTGCATCTCCTACACTCTTTTTCATGGTTGTAAGGTCCAATAAGGTTTCATTTACATCGAAAAATAATACTTTAGGTCTTATGTTCATGATGTTGTCTTCTTTATTTAAAATTTCATTTGCGGCCAAACCAAATTGCGGTACGGCTGCACTAGCTAAACCAAACATGGCTGTTCTTTTAATAAAATCTCTTCTGTTATTTGTCATAATTAATATTTTAAAAACACACTGTATAGCATGCTAAATGATACACATATTAAGGTTGTAATTGCTGTATATATTCAGACAATCCTAAAAGGTAATCGTCTAATAATACGTCGTCGTCGTATAGTTTTCTAATACCACGGATGCCTTCAAAAGCACTTATTAAATAGATTGCAGTGGCTTTACTAGACACATTTTCTCGTATGGTATGTTCGGATTTACCTCTATCAATCAATGCGATTAATGCCGATTTCCATGTCTCTACAATATGTTTTAACGCCAATTGATACGCGGTTTCGAAATCCCCAATTTCATTTATTAAATTATTCATGGGGCAACCATGTTGCTTTTCGTAACCACTAAAGGACTTAATTCTATTTAAAAATGTAGTATTTAGAATAGCGATTACATCTCCCGGTTCGTATAGCGGAAGAATCATACTATCGCTAACACGTTTCTGCACTTTTAAAACAATGACTTCAAGCGCCAATTGTTTCTTGTTTGTATAGTGATGATAAAACGCACCTTTTGTAAGCTTAGATGCTTTCATTATTTTATCGATACTGGTTGTTTTAAAACCTTGTTCGTAAAACTGCTTAAACGCCTCGTCTACAATAATTTGTTTGGTTAATTCCGATTTTAATCCTTGTTGCATGACACAAACTTAAATAAAAGATACCGGTTAGAATGTTTTTTAACAAAACGTTAGACTTAAGACCACTTAGATACCAGAAAGAGATGCCTTCAGCACAGATTTGTTTACCTAAAATGTAATGAAGCATAATGAACTTCTTAAAATTGGGCATAAAAAAAAGGGTCTGCGTAAAGCAGACCCTTTTAAATATAATATGATATAAACTTAGATACCTAAAGCTTGACCACCACCAATTTGGATAGTTTCTGCTGTGATAAAAGAAGCATCTTTACTAGCTAAGAAAGAAACAACACCAGCAACTTCTTCTGGTTGACCTAATCTACCTAATAAAACACTGTTTGCCCAAGAAGCAAAAACTTCTGGTTTAGTTGCTTTAATTTGAGCGTGGAAAGGCGTATCGATAGTACCAGGAGATACTGCGTTTACTCTAATTCCGTACTCAGCTAAATCTTTAGCTAAAGCTCTAGTGATAGATTGTACTCCACCTTTAGATACTGAATAGATTCCAGCTCCAGGTCCTGCACCATTCCATGCTGCATTAGATGTGTAGTTGATAATAGATGGGTTATCCGATTTTTTAAGGAAAGGAATAGCAGCTCTAGAAGCAAAAAATACTGAATCTAAGTTTAAAGCCATAACAAATCTGTATTGTTCAGTTGTCATTTCTTCAAATCTAGCTCTTACACCAATACCACCAGTGTTGTTTACAAGAACATCGATTTTCCCGTATTTTTCACCAATTTTAGTAATGTTTTCAGTTACAGCTTCATCTTTTGTCATGTCAAATCCAAAATATTCAGCAGTGATCCCT
The DNA here is from genome assembly GCF_056238645.1 of Formosa sp. F44. Next base: position 116,938 of record NZ_JBWDLJ010000006.1, on the reverse strand, counting down.
TCAGCAGTAAGTTCTTTTACTCTTTCTGCTCCGATTTCATCTTCAATACCATTTAAAACTACAGTATATCCATCTTGACCTAATCTTTTTGCTACTTCGAAACCGATTCCACCTGTAGCTCCAGTAATAACCGCAATTTTATTTTTTAAATCACTCATTTTATTAATATTTAATTTTTAATTAATTTACTCTTATTTTACTCTACTGACTTAATCTCTTTTGCGAAGAAATAAATCGCTCCAATTCCTAGCGGTACAAATAATGCAATCGCAATAAATACAGGTGTATAAGACACTTTTGCTACTATTGGAACAATAAAGTTCATTATAATAACAGAGAATACTCCTACCATTCCACCTAATCCAGCTAACGATCCAACGTTTTTACCACTGAATAAATCACTAGGTAAAGTTTGTACGTTACCGATAGCAAATTGGAAACCAAATAATACTATAAATACAATACCTACGAAACGTTCTGGTGTATTTCCAAAGAAGATAGTTGCAACTAATCCTAAGAACATAATGATACCTCCAATTAAGATGGTGTATTTTCTACCTTTATCGATAGAGTTTGTTTTAGAAATAATTTGTCCAGAAACGTATCCTCCAACAATACTACCAATAGCAGCACCAACGTAAGGTACCCATGCAAACATACCTACTTCTTTAACATCGAAACCATACACATCAAAAAGATAAATTGGCATCCAACCTACAAATAACCACCAGATTGGCTCTAAGAAAAAACGACCTACAACGATAGACCAAGCTTCTCTGTGCGATAAAATTTGTGTTAAGGTTAATCCTTTTACATTATCTTCTGCATCACGGTCTGCTTGACTTTGACCATCTAAGATAAATTCTTGTTCTTCTGGTGTAATCCAAGGGTGTTTCTTAGGACCTGCTTTGTTAATAAGTAACCATGGAAGAATCCATACAATACCAAAAGATCCCACTACCATAAAGGTTGTTCTCCAACCGTAAGCTACGAAAAGCATAGCGATAAATGGTGGTGCAATTACAGAACCTATAGAAGCTCCTGCATTAAACAAACCTTGTGCAATAGCACGTTCTTTAATCGGGAACCATTCGGCATTACTTTTAACTCCACCTGGCCAGTTACCTGCCTCAGACAAACCTAATGTACTTCTAAAAAATGCTAAACCAAGAAATCCTCTAACTGTAGAATGTAAGAAAGAAGATAATCCCCAAACACCAATACTAATAACGTAACCTATACGTGTTCCAACTTTATCGAACAATTTACCTGAAAACAATTGTCCAAGTGCATAGGCCACCATAAAGATGTTAAGAATGTAACTATAGTGTTCTTTAGTTAATCCTAAATCGTAAGAAATTGAACCTGGAAGATTTTCGTTCCCCCACATTACTGCTAATGCACTCCTGTCAATGTAATTAATTACCGAGGCCAAAAATATGAGCCCAATAATAAACCACCTTAATCCTTTTACTTTCATAATAATTTTTAGATTTTCAAGAAAAAAATGAGATTAACAGTTTTCTCTTGTTATTAATTAATTGTTTGCATTAAAAAGATAAAACTTAAACGCCTTAAATCTTCTTTAATATTTTACTCTACATTATAACAATACTGATACAATGTTTTAAAATGTACTTTTAAAGCTTCTCGAGCTGTCATTGTTTCTTTTGCTTTTATAGCCTCGTAAATGGCTCTATGCTCATTAATTGCAGACATCGTTAGCTCATTTACACAAACATGATATTTCCTAAAGTTGGTAATAATTTCTGGTGTAATTTTTAACATAAATGCGTTAAGCATACTGTTTCCACATGCTTTTGCAATAGCCAGATGAAATAATAAGTCTTCCTGAACAGCTTTTTCTCCTTTTAGAATTTTCTCTTCATAAGCTTCTAAGGCATTTTTTATATTTAATAAATCTGCATCAGTTCTTCTTAAAGAGGCTAACTTTACAATTTTTAATTCTAAAAGAATACGTGTTTCAACGAGCGATTTAAAATCGGGCACCTGAAGTTCTAAAATATCTTGTACCATTCCATTCATTGCGATAATTCCCATATCTGCAACAAAGGTTCCACTTTGTGGAATTGATTTTAACAACCCATAAAATTCTAATTTATTTATGGATTCTCTGACTAAACCGCGACTTACACCAAATTTTTCAGACAACATACGTTCTGATGGTAATTTATCTCCTGGCTCAAGATTTTTTGAGTTAATAAGCTCAGCAATGTCTGCTATAATCTTATTATGAACCTCATCATAATCATTACTCATTAAAACTTCTACTTTCATTTATTCGAAAAAATTGGTTAACCAGTTTTCAGCTGGACAAAACTACAAAAAAAGTTATCAATTTGTATTTATAGAAATACATATTTATGTTAATATAGTCTAAACGCTTCTAAATATTAGTGTTTAACTTCAAGCTCGTAATAATTCACCTTGGCATAAGCCCCTTCATCTCTAGATTGGAAGTAATTTCCAGCTTTGAAATAGTTTTCAAAAACGCCCCATCTTTTCATATGAATATTATCGTAAACGGCGTATTCATTTTTATTTAGAATAACTACCATTTTACCATCAGAGACCTCTACTTCTAGGGTGAATTTCCCAAAACCGACTTCTTGTTCGAATGTAAATCCTTTATCATCGTCCCAAGCGTCTTTGTCTAAGATTTCATTATCGCTAGCACTTAAGTTTTTTAACTCTTTAGTCTTGACTCTAATTTTACCATCTTGCCAATATATTTTTAATATTGGTGGTGCATTATTATCCTTTTGTCCGATTAAGTCACGTTGCTCATTTGTTAATCGACCATGAATTTGCATGATAATTACTTTGTGGTATTTTCCATCTGAGGATTTAGATACATCTCCCATTTGTAATTTACCTTTCATGTAAGCCCCTTCTGCAAATGTCCAGTTGGTGTGATTATCGCCAGGCACCATTTGCTCTCTTAATTCCGATCTTGTATATTTTGTATTCGCTGTAGTGGCATCGCTAGGAAAAGAATAAAAAACCAAAGCTCCAAGAGTCGAATCATTGTACATATAAGGTAATAACCTTTCGTCTGTAGCATAATCCAAAATTTCTGGTGGCTCAATATTCATGGCACTACCTTTATGATTTAATTCTGGTGTGGTTACACTCCAATGACTTAAATCTATATCTGGTAATTTGTATTTCTTTCTTTTCTTCTTCTTTTTGTCGTTTTTTTCGACTTTAGAATCCGAATCTGCAGAGCTACTTGCCTTTTCTTGACAAGTAGCACTAACAGAAAGAAAAACTATTACTATTAATCCTAATATTTCTTTTCGAAAATTTTTCATTTCTTATGAATTAAAATCCAGGAGTAATAATATCAATATTATCAATAAACACTTCATTACTACTATCTACAGCATTTAAAGCTCTTGCATAGATAACAATAAAGTTTGAAGTTGCTTCGAATCTTACTGTACTAGTAGTAAAGGTATTGTTACCTTCTGAAGGTTTTTCTTCATTAAAATCGTTTGTGATATTAATGTAACCATCTGTATAATCTTCGATACCCACTTCTGTAGTAATCTCTTTGTTTAATAAGAATACTTCTGTATTAATTCCAGCAGCTTCAGAACGTGTGTCTATGGTAAACGTATACTCGATTCCTGGCTCTACCGCTACCACTTGGTATAAACGACGTGAGCTATCAGAAAACTTAACACTTCTAGTTTTTACACCGTTTACATATGTACCATCGCTAGATGATCCTGGTTGCTCGTTAGTTCCGTAAGTCACATCGATATAATCGTTTAATTCGGTATTATTCCAAAGTGCTCTGTAAGGACTATCGATAGTTCCTAAAACGTCGTCTTCTATAGTACTGTTAGGCGTCATATCCCAAGCATCTGCATTGTCTCCAGTATTTACTGTATACTCGTCACAACTTCCATTTAAAACAATAGCTTTAAATGTAGGCTCTACACCTCCAACAGGAACTGCTTTAGTAATACTTCTAGATACACCTGCCTCGTTAGTTGTTGTTAACGTAACATCGTACGTACCAGCAGTAGCATATGTGTGTGTAGGGTTTACTTCTGTAGATGTTTCACCATCTCCAAATTCCCAACTATGAGACGCTGCTAAAGTTGAAGCATCTGTAAATTCTACCGTTAAACTAGATGTAGTAAATGAAAATTCAGGAATAGTAGACAGTTGTAAACCTTCTATGTTCTTACTTACTACAAACTCATGTCCTAAATAATTAGTTGCTGTTAATGTGGCAACAACAGGCGCTGCACTGGAATACACATGAACTGGGCTAAATTTAGCATCTTCTTCTGTGTCTTCTGCTTTCCACTCTACAGTAGATCCGTCTCCAAAATCCCATACAAGAGAACTTGCTCCAGAAGTAAAATTCTCGAAAGTTACCTCTGTATCTTCCATTGCAAAATTAAAATCTACAAAAATAGGAGATACGTCTGATGAGTCTACAGCGACTAAACCGTCTGAACTTGTTGTACTAAGTTTAACGTTGTACAATCCACCTTCGTTGTAAGTATAGTCAGGATTTGCTTCTGTAGATGTATTACCGTCTCCAAAATCCCACACATAAGAATCTGCATCTGTAGAATAGCTTCTAAATACTAATGCTAATGTATTATCTGGATCTATACTTGTTGTAAACAACGTATTTGGCTGAATATTATTGATATTCCCAACAGGTGGCTCGTATGGATCGTAACCCTCATCGTAACACGATACTAGTCCTAAAAACATACAAAATAGCACGATAAAGACACCTGTACTCTGTTTTTTAATTAATTTATTATTCATAATTCAATTTTTTTATTGTTTAACTGTAATATCAAAAGCATCCACTCTACTTTCAGTACCAGAGTTTGTAATTAAAATAATCACTGATTCTAGCTCTCCTGCTTCAAATGTTATGGCATTCTTTTTAAATACATCCTGTACACTTGCAGCATTGTCTTCTGTTTTAAAAGCAAGAATATTAGCTTCTAATCGTGCTTCTTGAATATCTTGAGCATTTGGATTCACTATAGACACTGTTAAGTCTCCGCTAGCACCTGGATCTAAACTACTGAAATAAGATAATACATAAGTAGCTCCTGGAGTAACGTCTATTTCTTGATAACCAACACGTGTTCCGTCTGAAGGGAATTTCGCTGCTTTATACCCTTCTGGTAAAACACCTAATTCTGATTTTGTATTAATTTGGAATACACTTCCCCATTTAGAACTACTTGGCGATCTCCAAGAATCTCTACCATCTCCACTACCGTCGAATAAATCTCCGGCTTCGAAACCTGCTTCTCCAATTTCTGGAATAGCGATTGTTGGTATAGCTTGGCTTACAACAATTATTTTTTCGGTATAATCTGATTTACCTAAATTGTCTGTTACCGTTAAACCTACAGTGTATTCTCCTGGTCCAGGAAATTCAACAATAACTTCTCTATCTTGTAAAGTCCCAGCTGGTAAAGCAGCTAATTGAGCTTCTAAAGCGGCAACGTTGGCTTTAGTTTCGTCTGTAACTGCGGCTTCTGCTGCGGCTAATTGCACTTCTAAATCGGCTACTTGTTGTTCTAACACGGCGATTTTTGCAGGATCAGTTTCACAAGGGATCTTAAATTCTACTTTAGCAATCTCATCTTCCAACGCAACAACCGTAGCTAATTCGCCTTCGATTTGTTGCTCTATAATAGGCTGATCTTTATTGATTAAGTTCACATTTTCCGATGGCGAAATCTCCCATTGGTATTGTGTTCCGTTTACAGCTAAATTTGTACCCGCTTGCAGGAAGAAATCGTAATTCGCTTCTAATTCTACATCATTACAATCGAATTCAGATGTTGAAATATCAGAATAACTGTAGAAAGGCTGTGGCCCAGTAATGTCAGGTAAATCACCTACTTCAGGTAAATCGTCACTAACACATGCAGTTAAAGATACAAATGCACCTAAAACTATATATTTTAATTTAAACAAGTGTTTTTTCATAATTTTTAGGTTTTTAGTATCCGTCATTTTGATTATAAAAATTAGGTAAATTATCCAATTCTCTCTGAGGAAACGGAAGGTATTTCTTTTCATTAGTATAAAACAAACTGTTCTTAGCTGAAAATTCTGATAAGACTCTATCTGCTTCACCAAATCTAATTAAATCGTAAAGTCTTTGGTTTTCGTATACGAATTCTACTCTACGTTCTGCTAATAACTCTGCTTTTGTTAAGTTAGCAACTTCGTCTAAGCCTGCTCTTAATCTTACTTGGTTAAATGCATCAATTGCTCTAGAATCTGTAGTACTATTACCTCCTGCCAAAATAGCTTCAGAATATAATAATAACACATCTGCATATCTTAAAACAATCCAGTCGTTATCTCCAATTTCTCCTGGTGTAGGGTACTTTGCGTTAAACGTATCGTTTGTTTCAAGGGTTGGGTTGTATGTTAAGGCATCAAAACTCACATAAAATCTTACAGGTTGTAATTCTGGAGTCATAACTTCTAAAAATTCGTTAGAAGCGATGTTCACCCCATTAGAAGGTCCTTGTAAGGTCATTGCAAAACTAAAAGACTCTGAATCTGTTTGTACTTGCTCGTCTAAAGAACTGTCTGCAGTAACATAAGTATCACTACTTACTAAATCGTAAGCGATAGAGAAAATAACTTCGTCGTTAATTTCTAAACCTGAGTTATTAGACCAAGAACCATCTGGCACACCATCTGTGAATGTCCCATCGATATCGTTACCAAATACATGTCCGAAATCTTTAATTAAGTTTTTATAGTTTTCGAAATCTGAATCGTCACTACCTTGTTCTGTATACAATAAGCTATATCCGTAAGACGAGCTATTATCTACTACTGAAGCTAATAAAAGTTCTGCTTCCTTATAGTTAGGAGTAGGCTGACTTAAATATGCTTTAGCGGCAAAACAAATAGCGGCACCTGCAGATGGTCTGTATCGATCTACTGTAGCGTCTTGTAAATAGGCTATAGACGTTTTAAAATCTTCTATGATTTTTTCGTAAACTACAGCTGGGTCCAATTGAGGATAATCGTAAGCTTCGTCTGCGTTAATGTCTAATACAGTATCTATATAAGGAATATTTTCATATGCTCTTATTAAGTTAAAGTGACATAATGCTCTCATAAAATAAGCTTCACCAACAGTGTATTGCTGATTTTCTGGAGCTAAAAATCTATTATCAATAATTGTATTTGCATGTTTAATGGTTGACATATTGTTTGAGTAATATGTTGCAACATCCCCGTTATTAGGATCGATGTTATACGCATTAAACGCTGGATAGTTTCCGTTTTCTGTATTAGCTCTAACGTTATCAGATCTCAATTCAGAAATTAAGAATTCATTAGCGGGAACTTTTTGATATGCATCTAAAACTCCGTTCGCTAAGAATTTAAACCCATCATCTGTTTGAAGCAACTCTTCTATAGAAAGAGCGGTCGGGTTTGAAAGGTCAAGTTCTTCTTCGCAACTTGTAAATAAAGCTACAAGTGAAAAACAAATTAATATGTTTTTATATAAATTCATCATGTCTAATTATTTAAAATTGAAAGTTAATCCCTGCTGAAATAGTTCTAACTATTGGACCATCTCCTCTTTGGTAACCTGCTGTTAATGGAGTATTCGCATTATCTGAAGTTTGACCTGCAGCTTCTGGATTAAATCCTTCGTAATCACTAGCAGTAAAGAAAAGTAAGTTCTCTCCAGATAGGTAGAATCTTAATCTGTCGATTTTGTACTTAGATGTAAATGATTCTGGAATTGTGTACCCAATAGTAACGTTTCTTAATGCTATAAATGAAGCATCTTGAATATGGTCGTCTGTAAATCTTCTGTGTACTGTTAAATCTCTGTCTGGGAAGTTTGCTACTTCATTTACTGAAGATTCACTCGCATAGTAAAGCTGATCTAAATCTGCTACTCTTACTTCTCCACCTTGAGAACCTTGCCATTGCATTGCAAAATCGAAATCGTACAATCTAATGTCTGTGTTAACACCCCAGTTAAAATCTGGATAAGGGTTACCAATTTCTGTTCTATCTTCATCATCGATAATACCATCGTTATTTAAATCTTTTACATATACATCTGCAAAGTCATTATTAAATCTGTTGAAAGGATTATCTACCCATTCTAATGGTATTTCTTTTTCGTAAACCCATCCGTAGAAAGATGTGATAGGCTGACCATTTCTAGCGATAAATTCTGTTGCTCTAGTATCTTGATCAATTCTTGAAATAATTTGATCGTTTTTACCTAAACTTACAACCTCATTTCTGTTTAAAGAAAACTGACCTGAAGCTCTCCAGCTGAAATTTTCTGTAGAGATAATTCTAGCGCTTAATTCAATTTCTACCCCTTCGTTTTTAACTTCTCCAAGGTTTTGTAAATAATTGTCTGTTCCGTAAACACCTGGTACAGGAGCGAAAAGAATTAAATCTTTACTACTTCTTGTATAGTAATCTACTCCTAAGCTAATTATTCCTCTACCAAAAGTAACATCGATACCTGGGTTAAATTCTACTAATTGTTCCCATCCTAAATCTTGGTTAGCTAATGTTACTGCTTTAACTCCTGTTAAGCCGTTATAACCAACTGTACTAAATGTTTCTTCGAACCTGTAAAGAGAGTTAAAGATGTTACTTGTAATTTCGTTAGAACCTGAAATACCATAACTCGCTCTTAATTTTAAGAAAGTAATAAAGTCACTAGACGATAAGAAATCTTCGTTAGACATAATCCAACCTACAGACGCTGCTGGGAAGAAACCAAATCTTGTGTTTGTTCCAAATCTAGTACTACCATCTGTACGTGCTGATAATTGAACTAAGTATTTTTCGTCGTAGTTATAATCTATTCTTCCGAAGTATGATACTAATTTATCTGTACCATTATCTGTAAATGTTGTTCCACCATCTGCAAGTGCGATGTTGTTATTAAAGTCGTTTGTATATCCTACAGCTTCAGACTCTTGAGTATAAAAATCTCTTCTTGTATATTCGAAACCAAATACAGAGTTAAAATCGTGTTTACCAAATGATGTGTTATACTTAAGTAATGATTCGAATGCATATTGGTTTAATTCGTCTCTAGACTCTAAACGGAAAGATTCTTGATCTCTGTTTTCTTGTCCGTATAAGTAATCTGCATTATTAGATTTACTGTGTCTGAATACACCAGAAATCCCTTGTCTAAAACTAAGTCCTTTAGCTAATTTAAAATCTAAGTAAGCAGAAGTGTTTAAACTTAATTTCTTAGATAATCTAGAACGCTCTAAATAGTGCACTAATGGATGAACGTTTTTAGTTGTAGATAATGTTAAACCACCAGAAGTTAAATCGCTAACTAAAGGAAGTCCTGTATTAGGGTCTCTAGCAATAGCTCTTGGGTTATTAGGATCTACAGTAAATACGTGGTCGAATGCTCTTGAAAAACCATAACTACCAACGCCTAAATTTTCGAACAGTTTACCAGCATCGGTTGAAACTCCTGGTTCTGTAGAAAAGTTAGTTACATATGGCATATGCTCTTCGGTTAAATAAAGTGGTAAATGACCATATTGTCTTAAAGGATCTGTAAATCGGGTAGGAACTCTAACTTGATCATTATAGTTTGCAGATAAATTAGCTCCGAACTTAATTTTCTTGTTTTTAGACTTGCTGTCTACTTTAATTCTAGCATTATATTTTGAGAAGTTGTCATTTAAAACTACACCTTCGTCTTCAAGAAAACCTAAAGAAGCTGTATAGCTTGTTAAATCTGTTCCACCTCTTACTGCTAACGAGTGGTTTTTAATAAATCCACCATTAAATATTTCGTCTTGCCAATTAGTTTCTCCACCACCTAAAGAAGCGATAAAGTCCATAGCTTCTAATTCTGCATATGCATTATCGTAATATCTATTAATATCTTCATATCGTGGACTGTCTGGAGAAATAGCGCTAACAGTTTCTTGTAAACCGTTTAATCGATTTCTTTCGTCGCTAATAGTCGTATTAAAGTTATCATTGTTGGTTGTATATTTATAACCAGTAAACGTATTATAAGAAAAAGACGTTTTACCTGCAGTACCTTCTTTTAAGGTTACAAGGATTACCCCATTTGCACCACGAGAACCGTAGATTGCTACAGAAGAAGCATCTTTTAATACACTTAAAGATTCGATGTTGTTATTATCGATAGACCCTAAAATATCTGGATCTGAACCTAATACAACACCATCTACAACGATTAATGGAGAAGAAGAACCCGTAATAGAACCAGGCCCTCTCATTGTAATCTTAGGATCCCCACCTGCCTCTGAAGACACGGTTTGAATTCTTAAACCTGCAACTTTACCTTGTAATGCATCTTCCACACGTGATACAGAACGATCAACGATTTCTTTAGATTCTACTTTAGTTAAGGCACTTGTTACATTTTTCTCTTTTTGATCACCGTAACCAATAATTACGACTTCATCTAATTGAGCTACATCCTCAACTAAAGTAACATTAATTGTTGGGTTGGCTTGAACTGTCTTAGTTTGAGACACGTAACCTATGTAAGAAAACTGTAAAGCCGCACCTTGGTCTACTTTAATCTCATAGTTCCCGTCAAAATCGGTAGTTGCTCCTTGAGATGTTCCTACAACCAGAACATTAACCCCTGGAATCGGGACACCCTGTTCGTCAGAAACGAGCCCCGAAACTACATCCTGTGCAAACAATGCCGTGTTTAGCAACAGAACTACATACAATACTAATTGTTTTTTCAAATTCATTTGTTGTTGTTTTAATAATAAAAAATTTAGAACGTTTTTAAGACCAGTCATCTTAAACTTTCAACAGAAACAAGCTTCCGTTTTCCAAATAACTCCCGACGCAAAATGTATTTTATTCAATTTATCTTGCAACAGCATTTACTTTTAAACAGTAGCAGAATCACTTAATTTACTCTTAGCAAAAAGGGAGTAAAATCAAATAATTTTGTTTCTAAATCAGTAAAAAATAAGAACTAATCCTTTTTAAGGTTTGTTTAAAAAACCAATCTGGTTGACCAGATTGGTTGACCAAAGATATATTAATTCTATGTTAAAAAAAAATTATGTCGCAAAAAAAAAGTGCCTTTTAATAACAATTATCAAAAGGCACTTGGTTTAATAGTACATTCCTTAAAACTAAAAACATAGCCGTTTTATTGTTAGTGAAATTTTGATCTATTTTGCCATTATAATCTGTAATTCGGACCGGAATTTATTTCCTAAATTTTTTAACATATCGATATGCAGATAAGACACATCCAAACACAAAAAACATCACCCACTTTAATTAATATTTTTAATTAAAGTGGGTGATGTTTTTTGAACTATAAATCGATATCTACTAATTATAAGTGTAGACGTACTACTTAAATAATTATTGCTTTTTAAAGTAGCTTACTCCTGTCCAAGTATAAACCTTATCGTTTAACTTTAACTCGTGTTTTTTAGTTTTTGAAGCCTCCGAATTTGACATTATAAATACAAACTCGTCACCATTTAACATACTAATCTGAACTGCCGAATAATCTGCACTACTTTGTAATACATTTAATTTTGCAATGCTAGAGAACGCCCCTTCAGACAATTCACTTACCGTGCTATATTTACCGTGAGTTTCTATAACCGATGCAAATAACGCATTATCTGTGTGTTTTCTAACAATTAAAACAGGATCTGGTCTTAAGTTGTACTCTGGGTCGTTCGCACCAATACGTCCAAAAATTAATTCGTCGTCTGCAGATGTTGTTGTGGTTAATGTAAAGAATGTGTTATGACTTCTCCATGTTAACGCGGCTTCTCCTGTTGTAGATTGTCCTGATCCTTCTTTCCATAAGTGTTGGTATCCGTGATCTTTTCCTAAGGTAGAAAGTGTTTCGTACTTTTTGTAGTCGAAATTTGTCGAAATAACTTGTCCTAAATAATAGAATGGTAAATCGAACTGGTGTTTTTTATCTGAAGTCACCTGCATTAAATCTAACACCACTGGTTGCTCAAAGCTTGCGTTATTTAACATCACTGTTGTGCGTTGCATTACGGTTCCAGGGTAAGCGTTAACCTCTTTTGCACTTGAAATCTGAACATCTGGATTTTCGACATCGAACACATACATATCTGAATGGTGCTGACTACCAATATCGTATTTACCTCCAAAATGAGACGTTTCATCTTGTACTATAGTATTATGCGCAATAGTTTGTTTTGCCCATGTTTTATTTTCTTTTAAATAACCACCTCCATTTTTTTGTTCAATATTTACAAAACGAGCTAAGCCGTAATCTTGTAACACTTCGTGTCCTTCATGAAACAAAGAAATAGATAATTTATCGTAGTGTCCGTGGCTTAATCCTTGAGCTGCATTTTTACCTACAAGTGTTAAGGCATCATTTTTAGTAGAACGTAAAATAGAAATCGCACCTTGATCTCCATCTGCACCATCTCTTAATAATAGTGATTTCTTTTCGAAAGGTTTTGCTTTACCATCACGAATATCCATCGCTACAGCTAAACCTGTTTGGTCTAATTGTACACGACCTTGTTCTTGTGCTATACTTAATAAACTAGGATCTCTGTCGCCATAATAGTATGCGATATCTAAAGCAGATACTAAAGACGAAGTGTAATAAGACATTCCTTTTTGAGAATCGTTTAAAGCAAAGAATTCACCATCTTTATCGGTTAAATTCATTAATGCATCTACACCTTTTAATAACACTCCATTTTTATGTTCGAATGGTTTTACTTCTGGTTTTACATTTTGTAACGCCTCTCCAAAAATCATGAATGGGTACATCGCGTAACGCTGATAATAAGCCCCTTCGGTATAATATCCATCAGGTGAAAATGGCTCTTCTAAGTTTGCTAAGAAACCTGCTTTTTGTCCTTCAACAAAAATATCTCCACCATCGTTATCTTTCCCTGCATCTAATTTTAAATCCTTAATCCCGTATAATGCTCTATCTATTAAAGCGTCATCATTCATAACTAAGGCAATCATACCAACAGCAACATTCCCCCATGTACTATGGTTGTGAATTCGGTTAAAAAACTGAGGTGTATCTACAGACAAGAAATCGGCCATAGGTCTGAAAAGATTTTTTTCGATGTATTTAACTTCTTTTTTAGATAAGAAATTATACACACAATCGTAAGCCTGACTAGTATATACTAACCAAACCGAATCGTTTAAACATTGCCAAAATAATTTTCCTCTTGCGTAAGATCGTTCTTGTGGGTGTCTTGGCAATCCCGGAAACATTTTTGCATATTCCATTAGCATATCACGCACATAAATAGCATACTTTTCATCTCCAAGAATCTGGTATAATACCCCAGCTTCCTGCATGGTTAAGTAATTTAGTTTATGTTGTTCGTGCGTATAACCTCCAGCCATATCTTTTGGTACAGGAACATCAATCCCTTTTAAAATCTGAGCATCTACCTTCTCTTTTACTTGAGCTAAAGTCGCATCGAATAAAGGGACATTTCCCAGTTGCGCTTTAATGTCTTTAACCCCTTGTTTGGTTAAAATTAAATTTGGGTGTTCTTGAGAAAATCCATTTTGCGCTATAAGCACACAACAGATAAAAAGGATTCTTTTTAATAACATAAGTGTTTGTTTGTTTGTTTAAAATCTACTTTATAATACCTAAATCTTTACCATTTGCACCTTTTCCTTTTAAAGGCGAATCGGTTGCTAGTTCAAATGTATCTGTATTCGAAAATTTTGGATCTACAGAAAGACTATTTGCTACTGTATATTTCTGATTGCCGGTAACCCGCATATCATCGACTTTGTAAAAATCGTTATTCAAAATATTTACGATAGGCTCCCCTACAACCAAATGCATCTCGACAGGTTTTGTTTCGTTAAAAATGTTGTTTTCAATACGATTGGATTGTACACCGTATAATGATAAGGCCGCATTGTATTTGTTTTTCTTTCCAAAACCAACATGATTAAAGACATTGTTTTCCATTTCTAAAAAGGGTCCTAATGTACTTTCATCCGTTCCTCCTCTATACAATCTTAATGCCACGCCTTGAACATCTGTAAGAATATTATTCTTCATAATAACATACTCTGCGTTGTACGCACCAATATCATCTGTCTCTGCGTCTAATGCTGCAATATGTCCTGTGATATTTTTAAATTTTGAATTTTGAATGCTTATTGTATCGGCAAAAGTACCTTTACCTACGCGTAACACATCAAAAGAATGGTTAACAATTAAATCTTCAAAATCACAGCCGTCGATAAATAACTTATAGTTTTCTGTCATTGATTTTTTACTCGTACTTATAACAGCATTTCCTGCATAATCTGGAGAACTTGCCCCATTAAATTTTAAATTCTCTAAAGATAAACTTCCTCCGTTTTCTATTTCGAAAGCCATCATACGTTCAAATAAAATGATTGCTTTTTCTTTTCCTGAAGATTTAAAGGTTAGCGGATGCTTAACTTTAGCCGATTTGGTTAACACATAAGTTTCTCCCGAAGTTAATTCGATTACATCACCAGGATTAGAATGTGCCGTTGCAAAAGACAACGTATTAATTCCCGGCTCTACAGCAATGGTTTGTCCTGAATTTAACGCTATGGTTTTATCGTCTTTAGAATACCAAGTGGTTCCTGTATTGTCTTTCGTTCCGATTTTATCACTAATTACAATCGGATTTTTTATTTGATCTGAAGTCGGAATTAAAAATCCTTGATCGTTCTTTACCAATTTAAGGTTAGCAGGTGTAAATCCGCCAGCGATATCGGTATTGATATTCTCCCCTACTATATTGTCATGAAATGAAATTCCGCTAACATCATCGAAAGCAGTAAATATATTGTCTTTATGATCGTGGTAAAAAATGTTACCTGAAATTTCTGTAGATGTTGGAGGTGCGCTACGCTCTTCGTCACTTCCTGCACAAAATAATATATTGTCGCAATTTACGTAAGTGTTGTTTAACAATTTACTATTCATTACTGGCATATACCGATTTGGTGTCGAATTTGGCACACCATTCATAACAACAAATGCACCTCTAAAACGATATCCTGTTACGCCAAATAAATAATTATTTCTAACAATCTGATCTTCGTTTATAATTCTAATCCCACCCGTATTTGGCTTATTGTTTCCTAAAAACACGTTACCTTCTACTAAGGTTTCATTTCCATGACGCATGGTTAATGTTCCAGTGCATTCAAAAAACGTATTGTACCTGTAAATGTTATTGGCAGATTTACTAGAGACTGTTTCTATCTCTCCGTTACATCTATCAAAATAATTAGATTCTACTATTGTACCAGAATTTTCTAATGCGTGATGACTTGTACCAATACGTAATGTTTCTCCTCCGTTATTTCCAAATGTTGGACGAGGACCAAAATAATTATGATCTATTTGGTGATTATTTTCGACACTCCCTTTAGTATCTAAACCCACAATCATGGTAACACCTAAGTTCTTTTTACCAACAATATGATTATGATCTAAACGATTATTCTTTCCATAAATAGTTACCCAATAATCTTGAACATGACGTTCTGGATTATTAAAATTATCGATAACACATTCTGTTAAACGACAATTGTTAGCCAACTCTTCTCTATTTTTTCTGAATGAAATTACAGCATTGGTTGGTGTATATCCATTTTTAAAAACTAGTCCTTTAATTATTAAATGTTCCCCTGCGATTTGAAGATTAGATCGCCCCTCTAAAGTCACTTTACCTTTTTCTTCTACAGTAAGCGTAATTGGGTGTTCTGCTGTTCCTTTGGCATCGAAAACCAATTCTGTATCGTTCCAAACTCCATTTGCAAGTACAATCTCGTCGCCTGGTTTGGCATTAGCAACTGCAGCGTTAAACATCTCTACGTCTGTCACTAAATTGTTTGCTTTATCTTGATCTTTACAAGATATAAATAAGAAACTCCCGGTTATAATAAGGACTAAAAAGTAGTTAAAAAAGACCTTAGACTCTTGTTTTATCATTGTAGTTTGTTTGTTGTATAACTGGTTAACCAATTTGGTGTACCAAAAGTATTGATTTTTTTACGATTACAAAAGTTAAATCATAATAATTAATGAATTTGATAAAATCATGAAACAAAATAGTTCAAATGTTGAATAAAAAGTGAGAAACAGTGATTTTTATCATATTTTATGTGGTTTGAAACGCTATATCGTAGACGTCGTTTTTCGGGGTATTTAGAGTGCTCCGTAATGAATCCCATTTTTTAAGCTGTTTGAAAACATTTATTAAATCGGATACATGTATGGAACGAACCTTGTTAAATAACGTGCCATTTTATATAAACGATGTTCTTGTAGCTACTCCACGATTTTGGAATGCAGAATTTTAGTTCTAGGCAACTCACGTAAATCAATAGAATATATATCTGAAGACGGCATGGTTTGGTAATACACTTCTGTACTTCCTCCAACAATATACAATACATTATTGGCATAAAAGAGTGAAGTTGCGCTTAAATCTAACCGAATATCGTATTCATTTAAAACTTTAGTCTCTACATTATAGGTTAACAATTTCCTTGCGTTAAATATATAAATGGTGTCATTATTCGCCGTTACACTAGCGTTCCCCATACCGTAAAACAAATCGCCTTCTGCTTTCCAAGTTCCAGTTTCGAGATTATAAGATTCAATTTCTTTTAACATATTGCCATTAAATCCACCAATTAAATAGATTTTATTCTTAACTAATACACCTCGAACTTCCTTTGCTGTTGTCATATTATTTAGTGCGTACCAATAGCCAGATGTAATGTTATAGAGGTACGATTTATCGCTATATATTTTATCGCCATTAGATTTACGTTTGTTAGAACCACCCATTACAATTATATTATCTTGGTAAGCAACCGAAGTAAAATTAATAGCCTGATGCGGATACGTATCGTCTAACTGTAATGCATGACTATCAAGATCGAACACTTCAATTTTATTTTCTAAATATTCTGTTGCTTGACTTTTAGATAGAGACTTTCCGCCTAACACATATACCTTATTATCTACAGCCACAACATTATGATAAGCCCGTTTTCTGAAATTTAATTCTGAAACCACAACCGTATCTTTATCGACATCGTAAATTTGTAATTTATCACTATAATGTTTCCAAATTAGCTCGGGTTTGCTAACATTTTTAAACAATTCTCCAATAGATTCAGATTCTTGAAGCGCTCGTTTTTTAACATCATCTTTTATGGTTTTATCACCACCAACAACGTAAATTTTATGGCCCAACATTGTTGCTCCAAAATGATGCACGCTTTCCTCTAACGATGCTACTTTTTTAAACGGTAAGGCCTCTTGTAACTCAAGTTCAGAATACAGAACAACCTCCTCTAACGCCTCATTAATCTTAGATAAAAAGATAATATAGTTTAAAGACTTTATTTGTTCGCGTGTATAAGTTTTAGTCGCATAGCCAACGCTAGAAAACGAAATAAGAGCTGTTTCTTTAGCTTTTGGGATTTGTAACTCAAACTCGCCTTTCTCATTGGTTACTGTTCCTTGCCCTATAGTTTTAGAATAAATGTTCACATCCTCTAAAGGCAAATTGGTATCTCTGTCCAATACAGTACCTTTAATATTTTGAGCGGTTAGCGTAACAACAGATAAAAGGAATAAAAAAGTCAGTTTCATTTAGGCTATTATAAATTTATAGTACGAGGACAGATAAGGATCTAGATTAAGCACGAGCTTATAAAGCTACTTAAATACTGTGTAATCCACACATATAATTAAATTAAGACGTTTAAGCACTAATTATACATGAAATTATTCTCTTTCTGAAACAGCCTAATAACATGATTATCGTCATATTAAAAACATTTCTTTTTATTTAATTTTACATTTCCCTTGAAATTCTTAAAATTATATAAATGAAAAAATTACTCTTTATCGCATTGGCATTACTTATTGTTGGCTGTAAACAGAAGGAAGAAAAAAAATCTTTTGAGTACGCTCCAAGTTCTACTAAAACTGTAGAGCAGACCAAACCTGCCGAAGAAAAAAAATCTTTTGAAGATATTGTGGATTTAGAAAACAAAGGTATTGGCCCAATTACTTCTGTAGACATAGAAGAAAGTATAGACCAAGATCTGGCTAAAAAAGGAGAAAACTATTTTAAAATAAACTGTATGGCATGCCATAAAACAGATCGTAAATTTATTGGTCCAGCGTTAGGAGATATTACTACTAAAAGAAGTCCGGAATGGATAATGAATATGACCATGAATACGTCTCAGATGGTAAAAGAAGACCCATTAGCAAAGGGTATTTATGAGGAATATGATAAAGCGCCAATGGTAACCGCTCCTGTAAGCGAGGAGAACGCTAGAGCCATCTTAGAATACTTAAGATCTTTAAATCCCTAACATTTAGTACTCGTTTTAAAACAAAAAGCTGTTTAATTATAGAAAGACTAAACAGCTTTTTTTATTCTAAAATCTCATCGGTTGCTTTAACTCTAAAGCAACGCTCTTCGCCCAGATAAGCTGGATCTCCATGTTTTTCGGACCAGAATTCATCCAAAATATCGGGAGTTAAACAGCGATACACAACAACGCCTTTAAATTTCTTGTCGTCTTCTCCTAAATAATAGAAATTCACCACCAATATATTGTCTTTAAAGAACCCTGTTCCAAACTGTTCTTGTTCGTTATGTATTAACCAAATGGCCTGAATACGGTTGTCGCTATCTACAGATAAACTAAGCGTCCCCTCGTAAGTATGATTGCTTTCGTTTTGGTTACTTCCCATAACGGTAAAAGTCCCCTCTAAATCTTTAATGGTCATGTAAAATCATAATTTAAAAAGCGAATCTACTACTAATTTAAGAATTATGCTTTGTCTAGGTCTAAAGGCACTATTAATAACGGAATTTTGGAATCTTCTAGCAATTGCTCGGCTGTACTTCCCAAAATTGCTCTATAGAAAAACCCATGACGTTCATGCCCCGTAATAATTAAATCGGCTTTTAATTTTTCTGCTTGCTGTAAAATGGTTTCAATGGTTGCTCCACTTACTAATAATCCATCTGTATCTATACCACGGTCATTCATATCTTTAGCATATTTCTGAAGCAAGCGATGTTCCTTTCTCAATTCTTCTGCACGTGCATCTCTAATTTCTTCCGGCCCCACATCGTAACCAACAAAATCTGGCTCGGGTGCTGCAATATGCATAATCCATAATTTAGATTTAAAAGCCGATGCCATTTTAAATGCTTGCTCTAACAAAGGCGCTTCTTTTTCGTTAAAATCGATGGTCACTAATATATTTTTCATGATTTCTTAGTTTAAATTTATGACTCTCTAAGATACTAAACATTTAACAGAAAAGCCATTTTGACTTGGTCTTGTTAAAAGGATATATAATTTAAACTAATCGCTACCAGCCGCTTGTATTTTATCGTTTACCGGAATACGTCATGGCCTCACCTTTCCCGAATCCGTAACTAAACCCCAGAGTGTAAAAGCGACCACGTGTACTTCTATTGTTGTTGAAGTTATTGGCGTTTAAAATGGTGTTTTCGTAAACTCTAGATTCAAAAACATCCTTAATCGCAAAATTTACCACGACTTTACCTTTTAGTATTTTTTTACGTAATCCAAGATCCATAAATGTGAATCCCTGGTTTTCGCTTTGCACTGTTTGATAATCGGATTCTAACTGCCCTGTAACTTCCAAATCGAAATCGGCTGGCAATGCTATTTTAGACGTTAATCTCCCATTCCAACGTTCTCCATTAAAATCGAATGATTGATCTTCGAATTCACCTTTACGCTGAAAGTAATTAAAGTTGAAATCTCCATTAAAAGTCAGCCAATTTAAAGGTGAATATTTTCCATTTAATTCAAATCCTAAAGCTCCATTTGTCCCTACGTTTACTGGAGTTGTTAGCGTAACGTTATCCTGAAAAACAGAAACTCGTTCTACCACATCTGTAGTGTACAGATAAAAGACACTCGAGTTTAACGTCGCTTTTCCTATTTTAAAAATTCCGGTGATTTCGTAAGAATTTGTGTATTCGGGTTGTAAATTCGGATTTCCGACACGAATATTATAGTTGTTTTTAATATTGAAGAATGGATTTAAATCCCATAAACGCGGTCTAAAAATACGTTTTGAATACCCTGCTTGAACAGAAAAATCGTCGTTAATTTTGTACGAACTATGTACAGTAGGAAAAAAATCTGTGTACTCCTGATCGTTCTCTTCGTTTGTATTGGCTAACAAGGTGTACAACTTAGTATCTTCAACACGAAGTCCTAATTTTACACCCCATTTTTCACCTTCGTAAGCTCCCGTTCCGTAAAACCCGAAAACCTTTTGATTGTATTCGAAATCATTCGTTAGATTCGGATTTACAATCCATTCATTCGATTCGAATTCGCGGACTTCATAATCATTTCCAACATCGTTAATTAAATATTGCACCCCAGTTTCGATAGTGATCGTCTCCGAAAGCGGATTCGTATAATCTAATTTAAAGGTATAATCGGCTTGTTGAAATTCTGTTTCCGTTTGCTGATCGATATTTACAATGTCCCCAAAAGTTGTCGTATTTGTAAATTCCGATTCCTGATCTTTCCCGAAAAAACTCCCTAAAGCACTAAACAATAACGTATGCTCTTTGTTATTCTTAAACTCTTTTTTATAATTTAATTCGTACTGCCATTTCGGATTGGTAGCATCTGTTTCTTCCTCTCGAAACCATCTTGAATTTAGCACAGCATTATCGTAAGAACTAAAATTAGTTTTAGAAGGTTGATCTTCGATTTCGTAGGCAAAATTACCGGAAAGCGTAAGCACATTTAAATCGTTTATATGGTAATCGGTTCCTAAGGTTACATTGAAAAACGTTTCATTTCTGTACTCCGTACCTTCACTAATAACACTCGAACCGGTTTCAAAATTCGTATTCTCCGATGTATTATCTCTAGGCAAAGACCGATATCCGCCACCAAATTGGGTGAATAAATTAAACTTCTCTGTTCTTTTATTTAAACTCACCCCAACACTATGGTTATCGGGAATTCCTGTATTTAAAGATATAGAACCGTTCACACCCCTTTTATCTTCTTTTTTAAGAATAATATTTAAAATTCCTGCAGTTCCTTCGGCATCATATTTAGCCGACGGATTTGTAATTACCTCCACACGTTCAATCATATCGGCAGTAATTGTTCCCAGCGCATTACTACTTTCGTCAGCTAGAACAGAAGGTTTCCCATCAATTAAAATTTGAACTCCACTATTTCCTCTTAAACTCACTGCACCTTCAATATCTACATTTACAGATGGAACATTGTTTAAAACTTCTAAAGCACTTACCCCTGTACTTGCTATATCTTGCCCCACATTAAATATTTTTCTATCCAGCTTGAACTGTGTTGAAGACACTTCTGCGCGCACCACAACCTCGTCTAAAGACTGCGCGTCTTGCTCCATGTACACTGTACCTAAATCGTACACAGCACTTGTAAAATCGAGATCTTTAAAGGTTAATGTTTTAAATCCGATAAAACTGATTTGAAGATATACTTGCGAAGAAGAAGAGGTTAATGTAAAAGCACCAGATTCGTTAGTTGTAGTCCCCGAGATTGGCTTATTAGAATTTGAATCTATAATAACAACTGTAGCGTAAGGTACCGAAAGGTTTGCCCCTTTTTCCAGAACAACACCCTTAATCTTGACCTCTTGAGCCTGTGTTAAAGAGACAATACTCCCGAAAAGACTAAGAAACAATATTAATGACTTCATGTAAACTTCTAGTTTTATAATTTTTAGACATTACAAACATAAGCACTTATATAGGGATTTGCAGGTCGCGATTTACACTTAATTTTAGTCAATTATTGAAACACTAACACCTCGATATTTAGGGGTAAAAAATCACCTATATACAAAAGCTATTTTCACATTATTTAGCATTTAAAAACACTTCAGGATGCATTCCTTTTCCGAAATTACGCAATCCATTCATAGCCTGTTTCATGGTGATAGGAATGTATTCGCAGTCGGATGCACGCATATAACGCACTTCGCCGGCATCCATTTTTGGAGCATCTGGAACGTAAATAGACAGAAAATCGGATTGGCTTTTTTCAGTAATAAAGGCGATAAGATATATGGTATCGTCTTTTAATAAAATGGGTTTCCAGAAATCTTGCTTTTTATAATCGGCTTCATCAATAAATCTATATTTCATCATCTGAAAAGAAGGAAAACTATAAAACAAGGTGGTTTCAAATGCATTACTCCATTGCTTTAAAAAGCCATTCACAATAAAATAACCACTTAGCAAACTAATTATGAAGATAATAAAACAAGTTACCAATACCACCGCCGCCGGTCCCAGGATTGTTGTCAATTGAAATTTCTCTGTTAGTGTATGACCTAAAGGCATTAAAATACCAAGTGCTTTACCAAACAAAACAAACAGGATAAGGATGGGAACAACAATAAACAGTGTTCCTGTAACCACATAACGTATAAGCAATTTATAACTCTTCATGCATTAGTTAAATTTCAATATTACAGTATTGCCGTTGAAGATACTAAAGAATATAAAAATGGAATGACATTTACTAAGACAAAAACACACAAGACTGATAAACAGATACTAACAAAACTCCGGAGTTTTAGAGTCTCGAAGGATAAATACCCCACTCAAGGAAGAAATCCAATTAAAATGTTGTAATTTAATGTTCTTAACCATTATAATTTATAAACATTATGAACGTATTAAAGCATGTATTTTTATTATTGGTTGTATGCAGCATGTCCTTTGCTGTAAGTGCACAAAGTAAAAAAGACAAGAAAATAATCAAGGAATCGGATGCCGCAGTTAAGACACTTTTAGAGGTAAATCCCGATTTAAGAACTTTTTTCGATAATTCGGCGGGATGTGTTATTTTCCCTAATGTGGGTAAAGGCGGTTTTATAGTTGGAGGTGCCTCAGGAAATGGCGTATTATATCAGTATGGCAAAAAGAAAGGCATGGCAAGTTTAAAAGAACTCAACGTTGGCTTACAAGCAGGAGGTCAAGCTTTAATTGAAGTGATCTTTTTTGAACAACTAGAGGATGTGGAAAAATTTAAAGCAGGTAAATTTGAATTTGATGCCGGAGTATCTGCAGTAGTACTAAAAACGGGAGAAAGCCTAGACGCCAAATATAAAGATGGTGTGGCAGTATTTACACATTCTAAAGCAGGATTAATGGCTGAAGCCTCTATTGGCGGACAAAGCTTTAAGTACAAAGCATTCGACTAATATACAACTCACAACAGAAGTGTTCGAAATCCTGTATTCCGAACACTTCTTTTATGTAAAAAAATATAATAATATTTTATACTCTTTCCCGTCGTTTAGACATGATCCTCTGAAAACTAGAAGGTGTCAAACCTGTAATCTTTTTAAATTGTCCCGATAAATGAGCGACACTACTATATTGCAATCGATGCGCAATTTCTGTAAGTGTTAAACTATCGTTACTGGACATGAGTTCTTTTGCGTAATCTATCTTCTTTAAAATTACAAAATTCTCGATTGAAGAATAGGTAACTTCAGAAAATATACTAGACAAATAACTGTACGAGTAATTTAATTTTTTTGAAAGTAAAGTAGACGTGTTGTATGTTTTATTTTCATCGGAATCTTGTATCATCTCAGCGATAATGTCTTTTATACGTTGTACTAAAACATCTTTCTCATCTTGGATAATTTCAATTCCATAAAACGCTAAACGTTCAATAAGCTCCTCTCTCTTTTCTTTTTTTAGATCTGAAGCTAATTCAATTTCTCCTATCCCGTTTAATTTATAAGGAATTTTTAACTCCTCTAATTGCGCCTCAAGCACACGTTTACAAACTACGTGATAATCGAATCTAACGAATACTTTCATATGCCACCTTTAAGTTTGGCTGCAAAATACGAATAAGTTATTCATCATCTAAAATTTTTGCATCTTCTATATAATTAGACTTAGGAATATCTTTAAAGAATGTTGCATCGTCTAAATTTGCTGTAGGTCCGTATCCTGCTAAAAATGTTCCTTTAGAGTCGGATGGGGTTTCAATAACATATAAAATAGACATGTCCGATGGATTACTCATCCCTTCGTAACGGTGCTCTGCTACGATCTTTACCGATTCAGAATTAAAAGCTTCCTTGGTTTCTAAATCTACCAATTGGTTATCCTTAACTCTATAGTTTGCTGTGTAGCCTTTATCTTGGTACTTTTTAATTTTATCTGTTTCGTGCTTAGCGAATTCGTCTGAAATTATCATAATATTTATTTTTTTAAGGTTCGTAATACTTTAAATACAAAAGGGCATATCCCTAAGAATACACCCTTAAATTTTATAATAGAAAGAGATTATTTTATACTTCTGTTTCTAATCTACGGCGTCTTCTACGTCGTCTGCAACATCTTCAATTCCATCTCCAACATCGTCTGCGACATCTTCTATTTTGTCTCCTGTAGATTTCTGATCTCTACAACTTGTAAAAGTTGATAAAGAGAACGTCATTGCAATTGCGAATAATACTATATAAGCTGATTTTTTCATGTTTTTAGTTTTTATAAGGTTTTTAATTATTTTATTGAGCTTCTACCAGTGAATAGAGAAATTACAAATAAAACTAAAAATATAAAGAATAGAATTTTTGCAATTCCTGCAGCTCCTGCTGCAATTCCACCGAATCCTAAGATTCCGGCAATAATGGCTAAAATTATAAATGTGACTGTCCAACGTAGCATAATATTTGGTTTTTAATGGTTAATATTTAATAAGAAATAGTTGTTACTCTATTTCGATACTGTAAAGGTATAGGAATACCGAAGCTCCATTTAACTGTATCACTTTTAAACTTAACCCAAATAAGAAACCCGCTTTAAACGGCGTCTTCCAGCCCAAGTTCCTCTTCATCTTCCTGACCCTCAGAAGCACAATTTAATAATAGATGTGTAGAGGTTGGAAATCGGTTTAAAATATAATCGTGCGATTCTTCAAGAAGTTCTAAAGCATGTAGCGTATCTATTTTAGGATTTAACCACCGATCGTGAAGTTCTCTTTTTAGAATGGCAGGTTGGAATTTAGAAATGGAATTTGAATGTTCACCTAAATGATCTTGTATAATAATGGAAAAGGTAAAAAATCCATCTTCTAATTGATTATAAATTCCAGCCACACAAAAAGGAGTGTTTTTAGTATGATTTACAAAGAAAGGAGTCACTTCTCCTTCCGACATACTAAAATCCATATAGCCTGTCATGGGAACCAAACAGCGTTTAACTTCGCTATCTCTATAAAACTCTAAATGTTTTTTTAGTGTCCCTGTTTTAATATTTAACGTATTCTGATTATTCTGATAAGGTTTCCAATCGCCCCTAAAAGATTCGGGTAACATGCCCCATATGGCATATTGTAAGTGCTTATTATCTTTAGCTGTAAGTATAGGCAATACACTTTCTGCAGTGCCATCTATTCTTTTTCTAGGTTTATATAAGTGCGGAAATTTGAATTTTGCCGAAAGTGTATCTTCAACAGAAACTCTATTTGCAATATTCGATATTTGATAAAACATGATTCTTATTTTTTTAAATTATAAATGAACTGAAGCGGAATGATTTTCATTCATAAAAGTTCATTTAAAGAGGTGTTCTTCAGTTTAAATTTGAAGTCTCGCCTCCATTTAATTTGTTATAATCGTTTCTCATGTGTACTCTCATCCTCCTTACCGTATTTTTGCTTATAAATTCTAAGTATAAGTAAAAACAGACTGATTAATAAAGGACCAAATACAAGACCAATAAAGCCGAAAAGTGGCACTCCCACAAGAACTCCGAAGAGTGTTATTAACGGATGGACATCGTCTAAACGTTTTAAAATAACCAAGCGCAGTAAATTATCGGTAGAACTAATTACAATAAGTCCGTAGGCCAAAATTCCCCATGCTTGACCGGTATCTCCATTCATATAGGTTAGAATAAAAACGGGTAATGTCCCTAGTAAAGTTCCTATAAAAGGAATCATAGAACCCACAAAAACAATAACGGCCCAAAAAAACGGATCCTGAATATTAAAGATAAAAAAACCAATTAAAGCCACTATACCTTGAGCAAATGCTACTAACGGAATACCAATGGCATTAGATTTTACCATGGCTAAACTATCGTTACCAATAATTCGTAAGTTCTCGTTACTTAAAGGTATATAGTCTAACATCGCATTTTGCAAAGCCTTTTTATTACTCAACATAAAATACAACATAAAATACATTAAGGCAATGGCAATAAACACATTAAAAGTAGATCCCAATACATCTGGCACATTCTGCGACAACCAAGTCGAGATGGAAGACGTATCTATATTAGATGTAAAATCGTATCCCATTTTCTGCTCCCAACTGGAAGCTTGCTCTTCAATTGTACTTATAAAACTCTCAGATTTTGAGATGGCTTTTTCTACACGGCTCCCTAATAGCAAACCCGTTCCCGCTATCGGAATTAATATTCCGATGAAGGATATTATTAATAGCACAACGGCTGCTATAGAAGGTTTCCACCCTTTCTTTTTAACCAAGAAAGTCATTGGCTTTTGTAGCAAAACGAAAAATGTTATGGCTCCCAAAACTCCGGATAAATATGGAATTAATTCTATAATAATAATGATCCCAAAAAAGCAAATGAGTAATAAAACAAATATTTGTCTTATTATACTTGGAGAGATTCGTTTTCGCATGTGTTTATAAGTGTAAATGAGTTATTTAATGTAGTCTATTATTCTTAATGATTACGTAAAGCAGAAATTAATTCGTCTTTACTCATCTTAGAACGGCCTTCAATATCCAGGTCTTTCGCTTGCTCGTACAATTCGGACTTAGTCCGATCTTCATAAGCACTTGCTTCTCCCCCACGCTTCCCAGCATTTGGAGAATTTGCTATACGTGCAGATTTCTCTTTACTATATCCTTGGTCACGTAAGGCATCGTACTGTGCTTCATTCTTAATTCTTGGTCTATCTCCCATGACAATGATTTTAAATTTATTTAACACCAAATATCGCCATAAGATTCTTATTTAATTAATTCAAAACCATCAAATCTTAGCTGTAACACACAACGTTACGCGACCATATATAGTAGTGAGATGCCCACATAAAGAAGACTTACTCTTAAGAGAATCACAATTTGTGATTGCGTTAAAAATTAAAGTAAAACAGGTAATGTACCGTTTAGATTTGAGATAATTTTACATCAGTAATAACCATAAAACATATAATCATGAATAACGATCAGATAGAAGGAAAATGGAAACAAATTAAAGGTCAGTTTAAACAGAAGTACGGTAAAGTAACCGACGATGATCTTACATATTCAGAAGGACAGTTCGACGAAATGGTTGGAAAACTTCAAGAAAAAACAGGGAAGACAAAAGAAGAGCTTCGCGACGAAATCAATAATTGGTAAAATTTTGTTAGTTAATTTTTATAGGTAGAACCCCGCTAAATATTATTTTTAGCGGGGTTCTTTGTTATTATTTATCTGTTTTAATTTGCGCATGTTTGGTAGGCGAAATATCGATGGTGTAGTGTTTAGCATACACCCAAGTAAATTGGGCCCCGAAAAACAAGATCAGGCAAGAGTATGACACCCAAAGTAGCATTAATACCACTGTACCTGCTGCACCATAAGTAGAACCTGGATCGGCTTTAGTAAAATAATAACCTAACAACGATTGCCCTATAACAAATAAAACAGCTGTTAAAAAGCCTCCAGACCATACGCTTTTCCATGGAATTTTAGCATCTGGTAAATATTTAAACATAAGAGAAAACAGTGCCGATATTATGGTTATAGACACACTTAAATCTATGGCATAGGCCGCATATAAAACCTCACTAGGAAACACCCTTTGAATATAATCATTTAGAATTGATATTCCCGCAGACACAACAAGACTCACTAAAAGTAAAAATCCTACCACAAGAATAAAGGCAAATCCACGGGCACGACTTATTAAAATATGCTTAAACGGCGAACCTGGTTTCATTTCAATATCCCAAACATCGTTTAAAGATAATTGCAATTGATAAAACACCCCCGTCGACGCAAAAAGCAAGGTGGCAATTCCCACTATAGTCGACCACACGTTCCGACTTGTATTCTGAGTTTCCTGAATCATTGTGGTAATCGATTCGGCGGCATCGTGACCTAAGGCGCTGGAAATTTGTTCTGTTAATTCCCCTTCAACAATGGCCGTTCCCCAAATAGATCCAATTACATTTATTATTATTACCAAAAGTCCCGGTAGCGATAATATAGAGTAATAGGCTATAATAGCGCTTAAACGCCAAGGGTCGCTTGCCATCCATCTTTTAAATGTTTCCTTTAGCAAATACGGAAAATCTTTTATCTTAAATTTATCATTAAATATATGTGCCATATAAATTGTTTCAACTGTTTTACTTTATAAAAGTATATATTTTATATGAACTGAGATAGTCTACAAAATCTATTCCTTTAATATTTTTAACAAAAATTTATCATTTGAGCACATCTAAAATGTGTTTAAGTCAAAGCACAGTCTTAATTCTGTTTAGCTTTGTATCCTAGTAATATAAGAATAAACTCTAAATTATCTGGTTATGGAACTACAATTTGAATATGTGAACATACCAAGAAATAACTATTTTGAATATTTAGTCGAAGAAAAATTAAATCCTTTAGCGAGAAAGTTCCCAATTGTTATTAGCGCTAATGTGTTCTTTAAAGTTGAAAATAAAACGAACGAAATAGATAGTATTTGCGAAATAAAACTTGACACTCAAAAATCGAGTATCTATGTTGTAGCTCACGAAGAATCTATCGAACAAGCGATACAAAAGACATACAGTGCCCTAGAAAAAAAGTTAATAGATGATAATAATTAATCTTATTGAGAAAAATCAAGAAATTTATTACCTTGAACATTATATTAACTTATGATTAAAAACCTTCAAATATTATTTTGAAGGTTTTTAAGTTCAATACCCTTTTAGCCTAATACTTATAGCATGAGCACAACAGAACATAGACTACTCCCACATTCCGAAATCGGAAAGCTGTTAAATTCTAAAGCATTTTCAGATACAGTCAAAACATGGCCACAGCATTTAATATTCACTTTAAATATGCTGTTACAAAACCAACAGCCTCAATTTTTATGCTGGGGAGACGATTTACTTTTCTTTTATAATCAAGCATTTTACGATGCCTTTCTTGCGGAGAATAACAATCATGATTATCTTGGTAAATCTTTTAAGCGTATAACTTCCGAAATACTTTTTGAATTAATTCATCCATTAGAAAAAACTTTAAACGCTCGAGAACCGCTAAGCATAGAGGATTTAGAAATTAAATTTGAAGGTCAGAATAAAACGTATTGGACATTTCATTTTATTCCTTTACAAAAACAAGAAAATCTAGCAGAAGGTGTACTCGTATCTTGCCAAGATGATACTACTAAATTTAAAGCGAGTAGAAAATTAAGCAAGCTCACATCTCGATTTACCAATATTGTTAAGCAAGCTCCAATTGGAGTTTTAATTATCTCTTCCAGAACAAAATTAATAGACACCATTAACTGGAAATACAGAAAACTATTTAATAAAAATTATAAAGTTGCCGTTGGCGACAGTTTTGAAGATGCCCTGCCACAAACGCCATTCGATTTAAAATCGGAAATTCTAAAAACATTAGAAACAGGTAAAAGTTTCCAATTGGCAGAAATCCCTATAAGTTTATCGCAAAACGATACATCCAAAATACACTACTATAATTTTTTAGGTGAAGCAATAAAAGACGAAAACGAAGTTATTACCGGATTAATTTTAGCAACTACAGAAGTTACAGATTCTGTTACAGCCAAGCAATCTGTTTATGAAAGTGAAAATAGATTTAAAAATCTAGTACTGCAAAGTCCTGTACCCATAGCCGTGTTTCACGGGCCAGATCACATTATAAAGATTGCCAACGACACCATGCTAAACAATATTTGGAGAAAGGATTACGACAGTTGTATAGATCAAAAATTATTAGATGTATTCCCGGAATTAGAGCATCAGAAATTCCCTTCCCTTTTAGATAAGGTCTACAAAACAGGACAACCACATAGCGAAAAAGAAGCCTTAGCCACCATAGAAGGTAAAGATGGTGTGCGAAAGTTTTATTTCGATTTTGACTATTCTCCCATTTACGAAGCCGACCATATTGTAACAGGGCTTATCATTACTGCCGTAGATGTAACCGAAAAAGTAACGTCCAGAAAACGTATTGAAAAAACCGAAACCCGTTTGCGCATTGCTACCGAAGCCGCAGAACTTGCCACTTGGGAATTAGATTTACAAAGCAAATCGCTCTCTCATAGTAAACGCTTACCACATATTTTAGGCTACCCAGAAAGCGACACCTTAACTAAAGAGTTTATAAGAAGCCGAACGGTTCCAGAAGACCTAGACACGATTTTAATTCCCGCTTTTAAAAAAGCACTAAAAACGGGAACGTATTTTTACGAAGTACGTACTAGAAAAAAAGACAATTCTATTATATGGATTCGTACACACGGAAAAGTTTTTTACGATGATAAAGGAAAGCCTACTAAGTTATTTGGAACACTTAGGGAAATAACGTTAGAAAAACGTAACGAGCAAGAGCTAAAAGACAACGAACAAAAATTCCGACTTCTAGCAGATTCTATGCCTCAAAAAATATGGACTGCCAATACAGACGGCGTTTTAGATTACTACAACCAGACTGTTTACGATTATACAGGGCATACACCCGAGACTTTAAATCCGTCGAATTGGTTAACAATTGTACATCCAGACGATAAGGCCGAAAATGAATTTCTATGGAGAAGAGCTATAGAAACTGGTGAAGATTTTATTTTCGAACACCGATTTATAAGATACGACGGCCAATACAGATGGCAATTAAGTCGTGCCATTCCGCAACGTGACGAGAAAGGACAAATACAACGTTGGGTGGGAACTAGTACAGACATTCAGGATCAGAAAATGTTCTTACAAGAGTTAGAACGCCAGGTAAAAGAACGTACCAAACTTTTGGGAGAAGCCAATGAAAAGTTAGAATCTTCGATAGAAGAATTACAACGCATGAACGAAGAATTGCAGTCTTTCGCCTATATTTCAAGTCACGATTTACAAGAACCGCTTCGTAAGATTCAAATATTCTCGTCTCGCATTTTAGACCTTGAGAAAGATAATCTGTCCGAAACAGGAACCAATTACTTTAATCGCATGCAGAATGCCGCGCACCGTATGCAAGTTTTAATTAAGGACTTACTTACATACTCTAGAACAAACACCTCGACACGGACCTTTGAAAAAACAGATTTAAATACTGTACTAGACGAAGTAAAAATTGATTTAAAAGAATTAATTAAAGAACATAATGTAACGATAGAGATTGGAGAGTT
The DNA here is from genome assembly GCF_056238645.1 of Formosa sp. F44. The sequence continues at coordinate 85,364 of NZ_JBWDLJ010000006.1, read as the reverse complement.
ATGCACCGCTTATATCATACCATTCCAGTTTATTCAACTTATGAATAACCTTATAAATAATTCTATAAAATTTGCTCGCGAAGGTGTACCTCCAGTTATTAAAATAGATAGTGTTATCGATAAGGGATCTACATTTAAGTTAGAACAACTTACTGCAGATGGTGAATATTGCCATATAAGAATATCAGACAACGGTATTGGTTTTGATCCTGAATATGGAGAAAAAATATTTGAAGTTTTCGAACGTTTACATACTAGAACGGCATACGAAGGTACAGGAATTGGATTGGCCATAGTTAAGAAGATTGTAGAAAATCACGACGGATTTATATTCGCTCAAGGTGAAGAAAATAAAGGAGTTACATTTAATATTTACATTCCTACAGATATTTCTTAGCCATAATGCATTTTTTATAAATTCGAATTGAATTAATTTGTAAATTAGCTTCTCCCTTTTACAAATTAGTTTAATAGGAATTTAACTTAATGCTATTTATAACACATTGTAAGCCAAAACATTGTTGTAAATTTTACTACTTTTTATGAACTTACAAAAATTAAAAGTTGCCTTGGTGGATGACGATGAAGACGATCGCTTCCTATTTAAAGAGGCTATAGACCAAATTCATATTAAAACTGAACTGTCCCTTTTTGAGAACGGACAGAAGTTTATGGATTTCCTATTACAACCCAATTGTATTCTACCGCAAGTCGTGTTTTTAGATTTAAACATGCCTGTAAAAAACGGATTAGAATGCTTGCAAGAAATAAGAACAACAGATCATTTAAAAGAATTGTCTATTGCGATTTATTCCACCTCATCATCAGATAATGATATAGATGAAACCTTCGTTAATGGTGCTAATATATATATTAATAAGCCAAACGATTTTTCAAAATTAAAATCGGTTATAGAAAAAGTACTGCAGATAAATTGGCAATACAATACCTCTAATCTGAACAAAGAAAACTTTATAATGCGACTATAATTATATAACCTAAAGTCGCTTTTAAGTTTAAAACACATTGCCCAATTGTTAATTAATGTTAATAGTTGGGCTTTTTCATGTCTTCACCTACCACACATAAAACATTACGAAACAACCACTTAACCCTGTTTTCGTAAAATTATATAACACAATCTGAAAATTCTGTAACACGAACCCTCTGCTTTTTTCTGAATTTTGACATATCAATTATTAAAAACTAAATCTATTATAATATGAAACCAACTTCAAAACAATATGCTCGCGTCGGAAGAATTAAGAAAGTTGCAAATTTCAAACTTCCAAATATAAACGCCATGTTAAACAGCTTAGATAATTCGACGCAACGCGTAACATCAAAGCAAAGACCGAACCACATTTAAAAGTATTCGAGTAACCAGCGAAAAAATTAAAGACCATTTTTAACTTAAAACAAAAACTCATGAAAACCTTATATATAAAATCGACTTCTGCTAGTAAAATGATTAACGATCTTCAAGCTAAAATTGGAGGAACTATTTCTTCACTTAATCACGAAAACGTTTTAACTGTTGATAATGATTTAGCTCAAGGTACTATTAGCGCGATTAGTGTTAAAAAGAGCATTACATATATCGCTTTTGATATTGAGTTTAAAAGAGACATTAAGTTAGTAAATACTATTTTAAAATCGTCTCCGGTGTATTTCACGTATTGTTCAGAAGGACATGTAGAACATAGTTTCTCTGTAGAGGGTGAAACAAATACATTGGATGCTTTTCAGACCGCCATTTTAAGAAGTGCAGAATCGGTTAATAACGTATATCACTTTAAAAAGGATATGACTTATAAGTTTTCTACAATTGTAGTGAGCACAGATGAGGTATCTGTTAAAAATAATGAGTTAAACTCTAAGTTAGACGAAATTTTTAAACCAGAAGGCGACAACACTAATTTCACATATTTTGGATCTTACAATTTAAAAATATCTGAAAAAATTGAACAATTAGAAGCTATAAACCAAGAAGGTGTAGTGAGACGCTTACTAATTGAAAGTACAGTACAAACCATATTAGCATTAGAAATACAACAACATACAGACGATCTTAGACATGCGAGTAACCAGTTCGGATCGTTAAATAAAGAGGAAATGGAAATTATTAAAGACCTTTCTGTTTTCATTAAAAATTACCCTGAAAAACAATACACTCTAAAGTATTTAAGTTCTAAATCAGGCTTAACACCTTCAAAATTACAAGAAGGTTTTAAATTATTACACGATAGAACGGTAACCGATTTTATTAGAAACGTACGTGTAGAAACTGCCGAAGATTTAATTAAAACTTCAGACTTAAACATTTCAGAAATTGTTTATACTGTTGGGTTAACAAGTAGAAGTTACTTCTCTAAAATATTTAAAGAAAAGTACAATTGTAGTCCGAAACAATACCAGGACAACCAAAATTCGTTAGCTGCAACAGCATAACTTATATATATAGAAATCGCCTATATAATATATTATGTGGGCGATTTTAATGTTGTAAAACCATTTACAAATAAAAAACTTAGACATGCAAAAAGCGGTTATCTTAATTAAGATAACCGCTTTTATATATAATACTTTTAAGCGTTTTGTTTAACTATTCATAGAAATTAAAAACTCCTCGTTATTTCTTGTTTTCTTAAACCTATCATTAATAAATTCCATAGCTTCAACAGGATTCATATCGGCTAGGTATTTACGCATAATCCACATACGTTGTATAGTCGTTTCATCTAATAAGATATCGTCACGACGGGTACTTGATGAAATTAAATCGATAGCAGGGAAAATTCTACGGTTAGCAATACGTCTATCCAATTGTAGTTCCATGTTACCAGTTCCTTTAAATTCTTCGAAAATTACTTCGTCCATTTTAGAACCTGTGTCTGTAAGTGCCGTAGCAATTATAGATAAAGAACCTCCATTTTCAATATTACGTGCCGCTCCAAAGAAACGTTTTGGTTTGTGTAATGCATTCGCATCTACACCACCACTTAATATTTTACCAGATGCAGGTTGTACCGTGTTATAAGCACGTGCTAAACGCGTAATCGAATCTAATAAAATCACAACATCGTGACCACATTCTACCAAACGTTTTGCTTTCTCTAAAACAATGTTGGCAATCTTTACGTGTTCGTGTGCTTCTTTATCAAATGTAGATGCTACAACTTCACCGCGTACGTTACGTTGCATGTCTGTAACCTCTTCCGGACGTTCATCTATTAATAAAATAATCTGATATACTTCTGGGTGATTCGCTGCAATAGCATTTGCGATGTCTTTTAATAACATCGTCTTACCCGTTTTAGGTTGCGACACTATCATACCACGTTGTCCTTTACCAATCGGACAAAATAAATCCATGATACGCGTAGAAATGGTACTTTGCTTTTCTGCTAATATAAATTTCTCTTGTGGAAATAATGGTGTCAAGTGTTCGAAAGATACACGGTCTCTAACGACATTAGGATTCTGACCGTTAATTTTACTAACTTTAATTAAAGGGAAGTACTTTTCACCTTCTTTTGGTGGTCTTACCTGACCAAGAACGGTGTCTCCCGTTTTTAATCCGAATAAACGAATCTGAGATTGTGATACATAAATATCATCTGGAGATGATAAATAGTTATAGTCGGATGATCTTAAAAAACCATATCCATCTTGCATAATGTCTAAAACCCCTTCACTCTCAATAATTGCATCGAACTCATATTCTGGTTCTCTGTAGCGGTTTCTACTATCTTTATTTCCATTATTTGAAGGATGCTGGTTTCCGTTAGACTTGTTATTTTGTCTTGGATTAGGACCATCTTTCTTCTGATTTGAATTGTCTCTTTTCGGACGGTTTGGCTGATTCTCTTTTTTAGGAGCATTAGAAGGCTTTGGGCCTTTATCTTCTTTACTTGGAGTGGCAGCATTGTCGTCTTTGGCTTGAGGAGCTTTCGCTGCTGGTCTTGGGTTAGGCTTGCGAGCAGGTTGTCTTTTTACAGGCGCTGGTTTCGGAGCCTCCTCTGCTACATCTTTAACTTCAGAAACAGGGGCTTCTTCAGTTTTTGGTTTTTGTTTTGTATTTGGTTTTACCGCTTTTGCAGGTACACGTTTTTTTACACGTTCGCGTTTAGGTTTTGAAGCATCCTCTTCTTGAGGTGCCGCGGTATCTGTTGCAACCGTCTTAACTTCTATAACAGCCTTAGGGTTAGTTGCTTGGTGATCTAATACTTGATATACTAAATCTAGTTTTTTAAGAGTCCGAAACTTAGGAATATTTAATTTTTTCGCTATTTCCTGCAACTCAGGAAGCTTCATTTCTTTTAATTGAGAGATTTCAAACATTGATGTTCAATTGAATATTTGATTAGAATTTAAATATTGAATTATTCTGAAGAAAATTTGATCTTATTCTGAAGAATTAACAATCTAAAACAAAGAGTGTTGTACATTGTTATTGCAATTATACAACTTTTATTTTAATATTTTATACTAATATTCTCAAAGAAACTGCTATTTTTGTGGTCTAGTTTATAAAAAACGAATGATACAACGTATACAAACTATCTACCTTTTATTAGCCGCTATTGTAAGTTGCGGACTCATATTTGTCTTTAATTTATGGACAAATACAGAAGGTGTTTTAGTATATGCAACCGATAATTTAATCGCATTAGGCTTGTTTTTAGGTTCTGCACTATTATCTTTAGTATCTATATTCATGTATTCAAATAGAAAGCTCCAATTTGTATTGGGTCGTCTAAACATCATATTAAACTTTTTTTTACTAGGCTTTTTCGTGTATCAGTCTCTAAACTTATCTGGAGAAACTAACGTTTCTGAGAAAGGTATTGGGATGTTCCTTCCTATAATTTCTATCGTATTATTAGTGTTAGCTAATAAAGCCATTAAAAAGGATGAGGATCTTGTAAAATCTGTAGATCGATTACGTTAAACCTATTATCTTAGTAGTATTAGTGCGTGTAAAAAACCCGAAGGTTGTGCTTCGGGTTTTTATTTTTTAAATTCTATCACTTCCAAATCTTTTATTTCTGTTCCGTCTATAGTAAAACGTAACATGGTTCGTACCTTATGAAAACCGTGTTTCCCTATGGCTCCTGGATTCATATGCAATAGCCCTAATTTTTTATCGGGCATCACTTTTAAAATATGCGAATGTCCGCAGATAAAAAGTTTAGGCGGATTATTTCTAATCTCGTCTCTTATTAAAATGTTATATCGGTTTGGATAGCCACCAATATGTGTGATCCAAACATCTACACCCTCGCACATAAAGCGATTATTTTCTGGAAATACACGTCGTACCTGCGCATCATCTATGTTTCCATAAACGGCACGTAGTGGTTTTAATGCTTCAATAGCATCAGTTACTTCAAGATTACCAATATCGCCAGCATGCCAAACCTCATCGGCTTGTTTTACATACTTTAATACGTCATCATCAATGTAACTATGGGTATCAGAAAGGAGAAGGATTTTTATCATTAAGGTAATATTGTGAGTTCAAACTAGGAAAACTAATTATCTTTGTGCTTCACTAACAAAAATACGATTATTCTTGAGATATTTTTTAGAACTTTCTTATAACGGAACAGCCTATCACGGTTGGCAAAACCAGCCTAATGCAATCTCTGTACAAGAAGTTATTGAAAAGGCTTTGACTATTATTTTAAAAGAGAAAATCGCTATTATGGGAGCTGGTAGAACAGATACAGGTGTACATGCCAAACAAATGTATGCACACTTTGATTATGACGGTACCTTTAACGACACTCAATTACTTTATAAATTGAATTCGTATTTACCAAAGGACGTTGCTTTGCATCGCATTTTCCCCGTAAAACCTGATGCGCATACACGTTTTCATGCGGAAAGCAGAACCTACTTATATCGTATTGCGCTTCAAAAAAATGTGTTTAATTTTAACGAAGCTTATTGGGTTAAACCCGAATTACATATTGAAAACATGAGAACCGCAGCAAACATGCTATTGGAGTATAAAGATTTTCAATGCTTTTCTAAAAGTAATACCGACGTAAAAACGTATAATTGTAATATAATGGCGGTAAACTTAGAGATCGTACAAAACGAATTACACTTTACCATTACTGCCGACCGTTTTTTAAGAAATATGGTTCGGGCCATTGTAGGCACCCTAATTAATGTAGGTTTAGGAAAACTTGAAGTAAACGATATACCACGAATTATTTCGTCTAAAAACCGAAGTGAAGCAGGATATTCGGTACCCGCTAAAGGCCTATATTTAACACAAATTATTTACCCAGAATCGATAGTTATATAAATGGATAACAATAAAAAAAATAGCGTAAACCTAAGTTTATTTAAACGCTTGCTAGAATATATAAAACCGTACAACAAAGTGTTTGCCGGAGTATTTATCTCGGTTGTTTTATTGGCAATATTTGGTGCAGTTAGACCTTATATATTACAACAAGCCATAGATAATAATATAGCAACTAAAACCCTTGAAGGCTTTTTACCATACATTTTAATCATGGTAGCCCTTTTGGTTTTCGAAGTTATTTTTCAGCTAATTTTTATTTATTATTCCGGTTGGTTAGGTCAAAGTGTAGTAAAAGATATTCGTGTAAAATTATTTAACCATATGCTTCGTTTTAAGATGAAGTATTACGATAATTCTTCGGTTGGTGTTCTTATTACACGCTCTGTTACCGATATGGAACGTATAGCAGATATTTTTGGAGAGGGTTTATTTATGATCTTTAGAGACGCTCTAACCATGGTTGTCGTAGCTGGAGTCATGGTCTTTATAAACTGGAAGCTGAGTATCATCGTATTTTTAATGCTCCCGTTGGTATTATATGCAACACGGGTTTTTCAGAAGTATATGAAGAAAGCTTTTGAAGAAGTACGTACCGAAATATCTAACTTAAATTCGTTTGTACAGGAGCGCGTTACAGGTATGAAAATCCTTCAATTGTTTACAAGAGAAGACACCGAATTCGATCACTTTACAAAAATTAATGAACGCCACAAAAAGGGTTGGTTAAAAACAGTTTGGTACAACTCCATCTTCTTCCCTATTGCAGAATTGTCCGGTTCTATAACCATTGGTTTAGTGGCTTGGTATGGCGGATTGGATGCGGTAATGAGAAACTCTTCATCCTTAGGAGACTTAACAGCATTTGTTATGATGATTCCTATGTTGTTTAGACCATTACGTCAAATTGCAGATAAGTTTAACACCTTCCAAATGGGAATGGTTGCCGCAACGCGTGTATTTAAAGTTATCGACACAAAATCGCAAATAGACGATATTGGTACAGACATCGCAGATCAATTTAAAGGAGATATCTCTTTTAAGAATGTGCGTTTTAGTTATGTAGAAAATGAAGTGGTTTTAAAAGATATTTCTTTTGAAGTAAAAGCAGGACAAACTGTAGCTATTGTTGGAGCCACCGGAGCTGGAAAATCGACTATTATTAATTTACTGAATCGTTTTTACGAAATTGATAAGGGTGTAATTTCAATAGACTCTAAAGACATTAAGGCCTTTACCTTAAAATCTCTACGCTCTCAAATTGCGGTTGTATTACAAGATGTGTTTTTATTTGCAGATACCATTTTAAACAATATCACATTAAACAATCCCAGCATTACCAAAACGGAGGTTATTCAGGCCGCTAAGGATATTGGAGTACACGAATTTATTGCTAGCTTACCAAATGGTTACGATTACAACGTAAAAGAACGTGGTGTTATGCTGTCTTCTGGGCAACGCCAATTAATTTCTTTCTTACGTGCATATGTGACTAATCCGAGTATTTTAATATTAGATGAGGCAACCTCTTCGGTAGACTCGTATTCCGAGCAACTTATTCAAACTGCTACCGATAAAATCACTAAAGGAAGAACATCTATAGTTATTGCGCACCGTTTAGCAACCATTATAAAAGCCGATAAAATTATAGTTATGGATTCGGGTGAAATTGTTGAACAAGGCACACACGCCGAATTGCTTAAAAATGAAAACGGGTATTATAAAAATCTTTACGAGGTACAGTTTATGAAAGAATTATCTGCTTAAACTAAATCGTTTTTAATTAACGTTTTTAATTCTTCGGTAGATTCAAACATAATGAATTCTCCATTTTTAAAGTAAGAAATCTGCCCAGTTTCTTCACTTACCACAAGCGCTAAAGCATCTGTTTTTTCACAAACACCTACCGCTGCTCTGTGGCGTAAACCAAAACGTTGCGGTAAGTTTTTCTCGTTATTAACAGGTAAAATTACACGTGTTGCTTTTACAATATTATTCGCTATAATAATAGCGCCATCGTGCAACGGACTATTCTTAAAGAAGATACTTTCTATAATAGGCTGCGTTACTGTAATATTCATTTCATCTCCCGTTTGCGCTAAGAAATCGAGATTATTATTACGTTCAAAAACAATTAAAGCACCTGTATTTGTAGAGGCCATTTTGGTACATGCCGATATAATTTCGTCTACATTGGTACCATCGTTGCTTTCTGTTTTTAAAAATTTGAGTTGTTTTAACAACTGACTACTTTTGCTAAAGTTAGTAGATCCAATCATTAATAAAAATTTACGTAACTCTTGCTGAAACACCACAATTAAAGCAAACATCCCAACGCTAATAAAGCCTCCAAGGATATTACTTAAGAGTTGCATGTGCAATGCTTCTGTAATCTTCCAAATGATATAAATAATTACAATCCCTATAAAAATGTTTATAGCCACCGTTCCTTTTACTAGTTTGTAAACATAGTAAAGCAAGAAGGCGACTAAAAAGACATCTATAATGTCGATTAATGTAAATTTTAAGAGGTCACTAAAGATTTCCAAAGGGTAGTTATTTTATGTAAATGTAACAATTTAAGACTAAAATATAAACTCGCTGGTACTGATTAATACCGAAGCATTTGTAATGGTTAAAAGTAAATCTTTTATATGCATATAGGCCTGAAACGACAACTCTTTTTCAAAATTTAAAACAAAGGCATGACGTTGATCCGATTTAGATTTTAAGGTGTCTACCAACGCTTCAACCGTATAATCGGTATTCTGAAACTGGGCACCATTTAAATTAAATGTAAGTATTTCGGGTTGCGCTTCAGACGTCTTCACATAATCTTCTACCGTTTCGTCTACATGATAATTCACATTCGTGAATTCAATAAAACGCAGATTCTTAACTTCAGGATTAAAGGCTGTAAAATAATTTTTAACGCCTTCCTTTTTGTGAGACGATTTTCGCTTTTTTTCTTGTAAACTTATAATAACGGGAATTGCTTGTTGCAATGTTAACCGCTTATCTACATTTACCAACCAGTTCGTGGTACTAATTAAGTTTTGCTTATTTAATTCGACACTGTCTTTTTCACTCGTATTATAAAACACATACGCTGGAGAAACATCTAAAATCTCCGTTATTTCCGAATGTTTTAGTTCTGCAAGTTGCAATTCTTTATCCATGTTGCAAGACATGCATAACACGAGTATAAATAATGTAAAAATCTGTTTCATATTAGTGATTTAAAGCGGTTACAAGTGTTATACATTCCATTGCTTCTTTTACATCGTGCACCCTTAGGATAGAAGCGCCTTTTTGAAGGCTAACAGTATTTAAAACAGTAGTTCCATTTAATGCTTCTTGGGGCGTGTTTTCTAAAGTTTTATATATCATCGATTTTCGAGATACACCAACTAATATGGGTAATTCGGTAATATTTAGAAGTTCTAATCTATTTAAAAGTTCAAAATTTTGTTCTCGTGTTTTCGAGAATCCGAAACCAGGATCCACAATAATATCTGTAATACCGTGCTGTCTTGCTAGAGCAATACGTTCGGAAAAATAAAACAATATGTCTTTTAGCAAATCGTTATAATCGGTCTGTTTTTGCATATTCTGTGGTGTGCCTCGCATATGCATCATAATATAAGGAATCTTTAGTTTACCTACAGTTTCCAGCATTAATGGATCTAATTGACCGGCAGAAATATCATTAATTATGGATGCTCCGGCTTCAATACACACTTTTGCTATACCACTTCTAAAGGTATCGATTGACAATATAAGATTAGGAAACGTTTTAATTAGTAAGTCTACGACAGGTAAAATACGAGACCGCTCTTCGGCTTCACTAACATGATTGGCATTTGGTTTAGAGCTATACGCACCAACATCAATAAATGTAGCACCATCGCGCAACATAGTCTCCACTTGCGTAATAATGTCTTGTTCATTTTTATAGCGTCCACCATCGAAAAAAGAATCTGGAGTGAGATTTAAAATCCCCATCACTGTTGGTGAAGAAATATCGATAAGTTGTCCTTTGCAATTTATAGTTTTATTCAAAACAGATATAGAAAAGCTTTAAGTTTGTTATTCCATTAAATTATGCGAAATTTACGGAAAATTCAATTCAATTTATGCAAGATACCTCAAAACAATACGACGCAGTCATTACTAATTGTAGAAGTTTGTTTATTAATAAGATGAAAGATTACGGCTGTGCTTGGCGCATTTTAAGATTACCTTCTTTAACCGACCAGATTTTTATTAAAGCACAACGTATTCGAGGACTACAAGAAAATGATGTTCATAAAGTTGATGAAGATGAAGTGTCCGAATTTATTGGTGTTATTAATTATTGCATTATGGCCCTAATACAACTTGAAAAAGGTGTAGCTACGCAACCCGATTTAAGCACGATTGAGGCCACCGATTTATACGATGAAAAAATTGGACAAACCAAGCAATTAATGATGGATAAAAACCATGATTATGGAGAAGCTTGGAGAGACATGCGTGTGAGCTCGTTAACCGATTTAATTCTACAAAAATTACTTCGTGTAAAACAAATCGAAGATAATAAAGGTAAAACCTTAGTTAGCGAAGGTATTGATGCTAACTACCAAGATATGATAAACTATTCGGTATTTGCTTTAATTCATTTAGAAGCCAAATAACTAAATTTAATACGTAGACAGTAAAGAATCTCACCCTATATATATGAAAGCATTAGTAAGTCTTAGTAGAATTTTCGTTGGTATATTATTCATCATTTCAGGTTTAATTAAACTCAATGATCCGATTGGTTTTTCATTCAAACTAGAAGAATATTTCAGCGCAGCGGTTCTTAATTTAACCTTTTTAGAGCCTTATGCTTTAATCATATCAATATTAGTCGTGATTTTTGAAGTGCTTTTAGGTATTTTCCTTTTAATAGGTTACAAACCAAAATTCACGGTTTGGAGCTTATTACTCATGATTATCTTCTTTACATTTCTAACCTTCTATTCGGCGTATTTTAATAAAGTAACAGATTGTGGTTGTTTTGGAGATGCCATTAAACTAACCCCTTGGGAATCGTTTTCTAAAGATATAATTCTTTTAGTCTTTATCTTAATTCTGTTTGCTGGAGTGCGTTATATTAAACCTGTCTTTAGCGTGTTTCAGACTACTGTAATGGCTCTTTTAGGCTTTATTGCATGTCTAAGTTTCGGATATCATGTTCTCATGCATTTACCGGTTGTAGATTTTAGGCCTTATAATGTAGGTGCTAATTTATGGGATAACATGATTGTTCCTGAAGACGCTCAAAAAGCCGATATTGATTATATGTGGACGTTTAACGTAAACGGAAAAGAGGAAGTATTTACTACTAAGGGCTCCTACCCTACTGTAGAGGGCGAGTTTGTTAGTGTGGATACAGAAATTATAGATCCTGGTTACGAAGCGCCAATACACGATTTCTCAATCGAACGTGATGGCGAAGATCTTACAGAGCAAATTTTACACGACGACCATGTTGTTTTATTGATTGCTTACAACCTAGAAAAATCTGAAAATCTAGGATTACAGGCTATTAAAAATGTTGGAGACAAAGCCAAAAAGAACGGTTATAACGTTATTGGATTAACTGCTTCAGGCGAAGACATTCAAAATCAACTAAAACAAGAATATCATTTCAATTTCGACTTTTACTTCTCAGACGAAACCGCTTTAAAAACCATAGTACGTTCTAATCCCGGAATTTTAATTTTAAACAAAGGGACGGTAACACAAAAAGTACATTGGAATGATGTTGACGATTTAAATCTTATTAAAGTGAATTAAGCGACAAACTGTGATCTACTACATACTAAATAAATTATTTTATGCATTACTAACATTGTTTGGTGTAGTTACAGTTATATTCTTTTTATTTAATGTGTTACCTGGCGATCCCGCACAAATGATGCTGGGGCAAAATGAAGACAGTGAACAATTAGCCATAATTAAACATAAATACGGGTTCGACAAACCGTTAAATGTGCAATACGGATATTATTTAAACGATTTATCGCCCATATCTTTCCATTCTGCCGATTCAAAAGATTATACATTTTTACGCGACGGAAAATATAATGCCGTTTCCCTTTTTCAATTAGGAAACACCAATGTTGTTTTAAAACCACCTTATTTAAGGGAATCGTTTACTAAACAAGGTAAAAAAGTAAGTCTTGTTTTAGCAGAAACCCTACCAAACACTTTTGTTTTAGCAGTTTCTGCTATTGTAATAGCCATTATTTTAGGCGTGTTTTTAGGCATTATTTCAGCTTTGTACAAAGATACTTTTATCGATAAAAGCATACAGTTTTTAAGTACAATTGGAATGAGTGTTCCCTCATTTTTTAGTGCGATATTATTTGCATGGGTATTTGGTTATCTGCTTCAGGAATACACCAATTTAGAAATGACAGGGAGTTTGTACGAACTAGACGACTTTGGGGAAGCCATGCATATTCAATGGAAAAACTTAATCCTTCCTGCCATTGTTTTAGGTATTCGTCCGTTAGCAGTGGTAATTCAACTAATGCGAAACTCTTTATTAGAGGTCTTTAATCAAGATTATATTAGAACCGCACGCGCAAAAGGATTAACCGAATTTCAAATCATAAAAAAACACGCTGTAAAAAATGCATTAAATCCTGTGGTAACTGCCATTTCTGGTTGGTTTGCATCTATGCTTGCTGGAGCCGTGTTTGTAGAGTATGTTTTTGGGTGGAATGGTTTAGGAAAAGAAATAGTAAATGCTTTAAATACTTTAGATTTACCTATTATTATGGGTTCTGTGCTAATTATAGCCCTTTTATTCATAATAATCAATATTTTTGTAGATATCGTTTATGCTTGGTTAGATCCCAAGGTAAAACTTCAATAATTTAATTAATACGAACAAACTATGAGAAAGAACATCGTTGCAGGAAATTGGAAAATGAACAATGATTTAGCACAAACCGAAACATTGCTAACTGCGTTAAAAAACAGCACAATAACATCTAATGCAGAAGTTATGGTAGCACCAACGTTTACGAACCTTTGGTCTGCTTACAATACCTTAAAAGATAATGCTATTGAGGTTATTGCCCAGAACATGCACTTTGCAGAAAATGGAGCATACACCGGAGAAATTAGCGCGAGCATGTTAAAGAGTGTTGGTGTAAAAACTGTAATCTTAGGACATAGTGAGCGTCGTGCATATTTTAATGAAACAGACGAATTATTAGCTAAAAAAACAGATGCTGCTTTAGCCAATGATATGCGTGTTATCTTCTGTTTTGGAGAAGAATTAGCCGACAGAAAATCTGAAAACCATGAAGCAGTTGTTGGAAGCCAGATTAAAAATGCCTTATTTCATTTAGAGGCAGATGCTTTTAAAAATATCGTTTTAGCTTACGAACCTGTTTGGGCTATTGGAACTGGAGAAACAGCAAGTCCTGAGCAAGCTCAAGACATGCATGCTTTTATTAGAAAAACATTAGCAGACAAATACGGTGATGCCGTAGCCGATAGTGTTTCTATTTTATACGGAGGAAGTGTAAAACCAGGAAATGCAAAAGAAATTTTCTCTAAACCTGATGTAGATGGTGGATTAATTGGAGGAGCAGCTCTAAATGCTGAAGATTTCTTTGCTATTGTAAATGCATTTTAATTAAAAATCAATCATAAAAAAAAGAGGCTGTCCTTACTATAAAGACAGCCTCTTTTTTTATATAATGAGAATACTATATTCCGATTTCGACTTGAAAACGCAAGTACCAACTATCGGTATCGTTATTGTTAAGTGTAAAATCTGTTTTGGTTAATTCTGCCTGAAGCTTTAAACTGTGCTCCCAAATGTATTTAGTAACACCTAAACTATATTGATTTGTTTCCGGCATAACTAAATCCACATCCTGATCTGGTTTCTGATTGGAGTAACGCCCAATAATTTCATAGTTATTTGGAAAGATATAACTCGCTTGAGCATCGAATCCTTCTCCTGCAACAACATAGCGAAACTCACTGCTATCCTCTGGGTTATAAGTAATAGGATTGTCGGCCATACGATTCATATAAGCAGTTTGAAACGCCCAACCATTATACTTTACAATGGCATCAAATAAAAGTGACGTTAAATCGCGTTGTTCGAACAATTCCAATCCTAAAGTACCGCGTGTTCTACGCGCACCATCATTATAGTGATACACCCCAGAAAGCATTAATTTTGGAGTAGGTTCGCGAGCGATATCACCTTCAAAAAACGTTCCATTATCTGTAAATGCACCAAACGGATACAGTTCTAAACGTGCGGTATATGCTAAACCTGTCTCCGGTAATTTGGTCCAATTCCGACCTTCTCCAGTAGAAATTGCCGTTTTTATATTATATGAGAACGTGTCTGGTTTTTCATTTAAATAATACACTTGCAAACCAAAATCACGATCAATATTAAAACTCGCATTATTTATAGTACGATCTGTTAATTGTAACGCTCCAGACGAGTTTATACGCTGTCTGTTACCCGGTAATTTCGTTTGTCCAAACCCAACATTCCAATGTTCGTTAGGACGATAAAACACAACCGCATCTCTAATAATATTAATATTATCGCCATCTTCAATCACACCCACATCTCCGGGAGCAAAAGACAACTGCACAACATACACAAATTTAGGATCTCCTACATAGCCATCAAATTTTAAACGCATACGTCTAACCATGGCTTCTACTCCGTTTTTATCGGTTTCAGATTCGAGATATGTCGCTCGATTTTGCATTCTAAAACGAATATTTAGCTTAAAAATACTGTCTGGCGACGTTAAACCTACTCCTTTTCCGAAGGTATAATAAGGTAAAGCGGCTAGTTTAATATCATTGTCATTTTGTGCTTTGGCAGTAAAACCTATAGCAAGCAATACAAGGGCAACAATAATTTTGTTCATGTCTGTTTAGTTTTATGACAAATTTAACGGTATCTGCGTAATACTTAGTAAATTTGTCAAAAAAATTACATGGCAGAAATATATATAGGTTACGAATTTAAAGTAACGCCTTTACAACCAGGTGTAGAAATATTAATCGCAGAATTAGGCTATGCTGGATTTGAGAGTTTTGTTGAAACAGAAACTGGTGTTACCGCCTATATTCAGAAGGAAGAATGGAATGAAAACATTCTTGAAGATATACAAATTTTAGGTTCAGATGAGTTTGAAATCACCTATACTTTCGAAGATATTGAACAGACCAATTGGAATGAAGAATGGGAAAAAAACTTTAATCCTATAGTTGTAGATGATGTGTGTGCCGTTCGTGCGCCTTTTCATGATAAATTCGACACCAAGTACGATATTATCATTGAGCCAAAAATGAGTTTTGGAACAGGACATCATGAAACAACACATATGATGATTCAGCATATCTTAAAAACTGATTTTACAGGAAAATCTGTATTAGATATGGGATGTGGCACAGGTGTTTTAGCCATACTTGCCGAAATGAGAGGAGCAAATCTCTTGGATGCTATAGATATTGATAACTGGTGCTATTTAAATAGTATTGAAAATGTAGAGCGTAATGCCTGCAAAAACATAACGGTTTATGAAGGTGACGCCAGCTTATTAGACGGTAAAAGTTACGATATAATAATCGCCAATATTAATAGAAACATTTTATTAAACGATATTAAGACATACGCATCTTGTTTAAATAAAAACGGTGCCTTGTTTTTAAGTGGCTTTTACAATGACGATATTCCTACTATTGAGGCAGAATGCAATGCCAATATGTTAAAACTAAGCGAAAAAATAGAGCGAAATAATTGGGTTGCTCTAAAATTTTTAAATTAGTAAAAAAGTTTAAAAATGAGCACTAGAGAAGAAGTATTAGAAGAGGTTCTCGTTGAAACCGAGGAAAAGAAAGAAAATGAAATTGTGTTATATAACGACGATGTAAATAGCTTCGATCATGTTATAGAAACGCTTGTTTATGTGTGCCAGCATACCCCAGAACAAGCAGAACAATGCTCTATAATTGTTCATTACAAAGGCAAATGCACCGTTAAAACAGGTCCGTATAAAGAATTAGAACCTCGTTGTTCTAAATTATTAGAAGCTGGCTTAAGCGCAGAAATTGTTTAAAACCTACTGAATCACAAAACATTACACAAAGATTCTTTTTTACTCAAAAAATACGGGTAATTTTTATTGAAATTTATCATAAAAAAGTTTGGTAGACTTTAATAAACCTCATATATTTGCACCCACAAAAAAGGCCTCGTGGCGCAACTGAATAGCGCACTTGATTACGGCTCAAGAGGTTACTGGTTTGAATCCAGTCGAGGTCACTAGAGTTTAAAAGGGTTTCAAGCAATTGAAGCCCTTTTTTATTTCTATAAACTTACCTTTAGTTGATTGTTAAATAATTTACAGACTTCTTCCTTTAAGTTCCGGTATGTATATTTAATTATTTAAAATAGTCCAATTACTTAATCCAAGAACAGATATCAGAGGTCTTATTTATAGTCTGCTATTAAATTCCTTCTAAATTCATTCTTATTCATTCCTTTTTCGCTAAATTAGTTCCTCTGCTTAGAATATGTAATTCGATAAAAAGCAACTTCAGTATTAAAACGAAGACTTACAAAAAAACAACTTGAATATGAATTTAGCCGTATTAATAGACGGAGACAATATACCATCTGCCGACGTTAAGGAAATGATGGAAGAAATCGCAAAATATGGGAATCCAACCATTAAAAGAATTTACGGCGACTGGACGAGCCCACATCTATCTAAATGGAAGAACTTATTGCTACAAAATGCGATTACTCCAATCCAACAGTACGCCTACACCACGGGAAAAAATGCGACCGATTCGGCAATGATTATTGATGCCATGGATATTCTTTACAATGAAAAAGTAAGCGGATTTTGTCTAGTATCTAGCGATAGTGATTTCACTAAATTAGCAACCAGATTAAGAGAAGCGGGTATGCAAGTAATAGGGATTGGTGAGAAAAAAACACCAAATCCGTTTATCGTGGCTTGCGATAAATTTATCTACATCGAAATCATAAGAAAGCAAACCGAAACCGAAAAGAAAGAAAATATTAACCAGAAAGATCACGTAAAAGATAGTATCGATAAAATCACGCCTAAGGTTACCAAACTTATCGCTACAACTATTTCTGATTTATCAGACGAAGACGGATGGGCATTTCTTGGTGATGTTGGAAGCTTACTTCAAAAAAAGCAACCCAATTTTGATTCTAGAAACTATGGTTTCGAAAAACTAACTCCTTTAATTAAATCTATTGGAGAGTTCGAAATAGACCAAAGAGTAAATCAAAAAAGTAAACATAAACTCATTTATGTAAAGAATAAAAGCGAATAGTAACCAAAGACTTATATTCTAATTAAAAAAAATTGCGTGTTTTAAAAGTCCGTTTTTCCTAAGAAAATAATGACTTAAAAACACGCAATTTTTTATATATCCTGTTTTTGTATAAAATCTAGCTAATAATAGCAGATTCCTTTCTTACAAATTTAGGGTCTTGAATTATTTTTTCAAGTTCACGAAATAATCAAAGATTTCTGGTACATTTCCGTTACCCATATCTGCGGCTACTGCTGCGTTAAGGTTAGAAGATGTCGCTTCTGCAATTGCAGATGTAGAACCAAGGTCGTTCATCATTTGAACAAAATATCCAAGATCTTTATTTGCATTGTTAATTGAGAATCCTAAATCACTTACGTTATCTACTGCATAATTCTTACAGAATTGCATAAACGGAGAATTTGATGGTCCAGAAGACATGATATCAAACAATTGTTGTGTGTCTACTCCTGCAAGTTTCGCTGCTGCGAAAGCCTGAGACATAGCCACTACAGTTGTCATTCCCATAAAGTTATTAATAAGCTTTGTTGTATGTCCAGCACCAAGAGCTCCTAAATAGAATACGTTTTCACCTTGTTCGTCTAAAACAGGCTTAACTTTCTCGAAAGTCTCTTTATTTCCAGCGGCCATAATGTTAAGTAATCCATCTTTGGCATGAGCTGGTGTACGTCCAAGTGGAGCATCAATCATACCTGCACCTTTTTCAGCCAAGTCTTTACCAATCTTAATTGTAGAAGCAGGAATTGAAGTTCCGAAATCTACTAAAACAGCACCTTCTTTAATACCAGCTAAAATACCTTCTTCACCATAAACAATCTTTTCTACAACAGCAGAAGTCGTAAGACAGAACATTATGATATCACTTTTTTCTGCTAATTCTTTTGGTGTAGCCGCTTCAGTAGCATTACCGCGAGCGATAACTTTTGCAACTTCGTCTTTGTTAAGATCCATTACGGTTAGCTCGAAACCTCTCTTTTGAAGATTTTCAACCATGTTACCTCCCATAAGGCCTAGTCCGATAAATCCGATAGTGGGTTTTTTCATATTTAACTTGTTTAAATTTTAATTGTTGGCACAAAGATAGGCATGCTGTTAACATTTACGAAATTATTTTAAAAAAACAATACAAAACCATTCTTTAGCCAATAACACTTAAAACATCTGAGCTAGAATAGGTTATCGCTTGGCGTACGGATATAGATGCATCTCACCTCCATTTATGCTTCCATTAAAAAGTCGATTACAATTAAAATCTATCAGTATTAAATATTTCGTTTTAAAAAGAAGGTTCATTATGTTTGAATAATTAATGAATAGATTATTAATTTAGACATTACTATTACCTCCCTTTTCTGACCATTTATGTTGAAAGACATGTAAAATGTGTAAATATTAATTTAAACGACATGAAAATACTTCATACTGCCGATTGGCATTTAGGACACCGATTACACGAACAATCTCAAGTAGAAGAACAACTCTTGTTTTTGGGCTGGCTGGAAGACTACATTAAAACTAAACATATAGATGTCTTGCTAATCTCGGGAGATGTGTTTGATAGCGGTTCACCATCCAATCAAAGCTTGCACATGTATTATAATTTTTTAATGAAACTTCAGCATACAAACTGTCAGTCGGTAATAATCACAGGAGGAAATCACGATTCGCCAGGCACTTTAAATGCACCAAAAGATTTACTAAAAGCACTATCTATATATGTTGTAGGAAAAGCTTCTGAACATATAGAAGATGAAGTTTTTGAAATTAATATCGATAACGAAAAAATCATTATAGGCGCTGTTCCTTTTTTACGCGATGGCGATATTAGGCGTGCCACGGCAGGCGAAACATTTGAAGAGCTAACAGACAAATATAAAACGGCTTTAATACAGCATTACGATAAAGTTGCTACACAATGTAAAGAAATGAATACTACTGAAGCACCTGTAATAGCTATGGGACATTTGTTTGCCATGGGAGGTTCTGTATCGGATAGTGAACAAAACATATATGTTGGGACACTAGGCCATATCGGAGAAGAAGACTTTCCTTCCTACTTCGATTATGTTGCACTAGGACATTTACACAGACCACAAATTATTGGAGGAAATCAAAAAGTGAGATATTCTGGATCGCCTAACGTATTAAGTTTTAGTGAGATTGATTACGATAAAAAAGTCATACTACTCACACTAGAACAAAATAAAATCACGGCGATTACAGATGATATTATTCCCAACTTTAGAAATATTCAAAGATTATCGGGAACACTTCAGGACTGCATTTCTCAATTTCCAAAAATAGAGTCTAACGGTTTTAATTTAACACCTTGGATAGAAATTGTACTGGACGAGCCACATTCGGTAAATACAGACGAATTAAAAAAAGAAGCTGAAAATTATGCCTTCGAAATTTTAAAAATATCTTTAAAAAAGCAACGAAAAATTAAAGGTATCGAAGAGTTATTAGCAAACAGCAAATCGATTAAAGAATTACAACCTACAGAAGTTTTTAAACTAAAATGTAAAGAAATGGATTTTGACTTAGACAAAAACCCGCAAGTTATGGATGCGTTTGAAGAAATCCTACAAGCCGTTAAAAACCAATAAGCGCATTTAGTCATGAAAATTTTAAAAATAGAATTACAGAATATAAATTCTTTAAAATCGGATACGCCAAGCATTATAAATTTTGAAGACGACCGTTTTAAAGATGTAGGATTATTTGCAATAACAGGATCTACTGGAGCTGGAAAAACCACAATTTTAGATGCCATTACTATTGCCTTATACCACAGCGTACCAAGATTTAACGGTTCTAAAGGAACATTATTAGATGTTGTAAGTCACGGTGCCAACCATGCTTTTAGTCGTGTCACTTTCGAAAACGAAAATGTCATTTACGAAGCCTCCTGGCAAATGCGTTTAGCGCACCCTACTACAGGGCGCCCGTATGCCAATCCGCAGGAAGAAGTGAGTTTAAAGAATCTAACCACAAACACCATTTTATCGTCACAAAAACGCGCTGTTATTGCCGACATCATAGCGGTGACACAATTAGATTACGGTCAGTTTTTAAGATCTGTTATGCTTGCTCAGGGCGAATTTGCTTCATTTTTATCGGCTAAAGGCACAGAAAAAGGAAAGCTTTTAGAGCAAATTACAGGCGAAGAAATTTATAAAAAAATCGGACAAGGCATTTTAGAGCGCAGATCTTTAGAAGAAAATAAATTAAAAGAGATTCAAGCTAAGATTAATGCAGATGATGTATTAACCGATGAAGCTAAAAACGATTTAAACGAAAGAGATAAAGCGCTCGATACTCAATTAAAAGATTCTGAAAGCAAATTAGAGGCATTGCAACAGATAGTAACTTGGTATGTTAGATCTGAAGAATTAGCAGTTCAGTCTAAACAACTCGAGGAACATGCGACTATTATTTCAAGTCATTTTGAAAAAAACAAACAGGAATTTGAGTTATTAGATTTAAATGAAAAAGCTGAACCATTTAAAGAACTCATTCAGAATTTTAATACGAATAAAAAACACAGCACCGAGAAAGCAAACCAATTAGAAAAACTGCAAGCGGAAGTCACTGCACTAAAGCCTAAAGTTGAAGCTTTAGAAACATTAAGCACAAAACAAAACGCATTGTTAGAAGTCGCTAAAAAAGAATTTAACGACTGGCAACCTAAATTTGACATCATTACAAAGTTAGATAGTGCACTAAAAGTAGAAACGGAAGATCAATTAAAATCTGAAAAAAAATTAGACGCCTTAAAACTAGAGATTAACGCGACTAAAAAGGAACAATTTGAACATTCTAAAGCTTTAGCACTAACCGAATCTGAACTTAAAACCAAAGCACGGTTTGTTTCTGAGAGCAAATATTTAGTAGAAGTGGACGCCGAATTATCTAATTGGGCATCAAAATTATCCACTTTAAAGAGTTCTAAAAACACGTTGAGTGAGCATGCTGATTTTATTACTAACAAGAAAAAAACTATTGCAATAACGACTTCAGAATTAGACAAAAACAAAACTATACTTAAAAAGTCTGAGTTCGAAATTGAAAGGATAACCAAAGACATACATTCTATTTCTCTTGAGTTAGATAAACATAAATTATCCGATTTAATATCTAAAAAAGATAAAACGTCTAAAACGGAATCCGACTGGAAACAGTTTAAAAACTATGCCGAAGACGCGTTAAAAGAAACCGCTAGTTTACAAAAATACACAGCTAACAAGCAAAAACAACGCTTAGAGTTAAAACAGTTTCAAACAGAATTAGAAACCTTAACTAAGCAAATAGCGGTACAAAACACGGCAGTTAACGATGCCGAAAAAATATTAGAATTAGAGAAAAGCATAGCTAAATACGAAACCGATCGGAAGCATTTAAAACCTGGACAACCATGTGGATTATGTGGTTCTACAGAACATCCGTTTGCAGAACACATGGACACTGTTGGTGTATCTAAATCCGATTTAGAAGTACAAAAACGACGTGCACACTTAGACACCCTAACAGCGTCTAAATCTACTTTAGAGAAAAAAGAAGTCGCATTACAAACACAAATTGACAATTATACCGCTCAAATAAAAACCATTAGTGCAGATATTGCAACACTTCAGTTAAAAGCAAAATCTTTAGTATTACATTGTGAATTAACCGATTTAGAAACAATAAACACAGCGTTAAGTACATGTAAGAACACTTTAAACGCTTTAGACGAAACCATAACAGCTACGCAGAAATTACAATCTAAAAAAGACGGTTTATCTAAAACACGTGATACATTAAAAGCAGAGATTGAAACTTTAAAAACGAAAGATGCCACGCTAAGAGAAACGATTAAAAATGCTAATGAAGAAATTAATCACAGGCAAAAATCTATGATCTTATTAACCCAGACAACCACCGCTCTGGAACAAGATTTAATTTCGAGATTATCTAAATTCGACTATAAATTACCGGAAATAGATCGCATAAACGCCTTTATTGCAGACTTAGAAAAAGAAATAGGCCAATTCAATAACACTCAAAAAGACCTAGAAGCACTTAAAGGAAAAATCAATATCACTAACGCTTCGTTGGAACATCTGGATAAGCAGATGCTGGCGCATATCAATTCTGAAAAAGAATACACAAAAGCTTTAGAAGAAAGTAGATTAAAAGCCGAAAAAATAAAGGTAGACCGCATTGCTATTTTACCCATTGAAATCACCGTAGAAGGCAAAAGAATGCAGTTATCGGACGCCGTTGCTCAATTAACTAGAACACTTGAATCCTTTAAAAAGGAATTACAAAATCTTTTAGATCTGAAACGAGAAAAAGAAACTTTACTAAAATCGCATGTAACCGAGCTAGAAACTTTAGCAAAAGAAAAATTAGCCTTAGACACCACTCTGAAATCCCAGTTAAAAGACAGCAGTTTCTTGAGCAAAGAAGAAATAGAAAAAGCCCTTCTAAACCCAGAAGACAAACACAGGCTTACGCAAGCGAAGCAACGATTACAGGAGAATCAGCTTAAGTTAAAAACACTACAAGGCGAACATAAAAAAGCCTTAGAAAAATTAAAACTTGCTAAAAACTTTGAAATTTCGGAAGCAGAAAGTAAATCGGCTTTAAGCGAATTAAAAGCAAAACGGGATGGGTTTTCTACGGCCAAAGGTCAGATTAAGGAAGCATTTAGAAAAGATCAAGAAATTAGAAACCGAAATCAGGGCATTTATAAAAAAATAGCCGACCAAGAAAAAGAATGTAACACCTGGCGCTCCTTATTTAAATTAATAGGAAATTCTAAGGATGCATTTAATGTGTACGTACAGCGTTTAACCTTGAAACATTTATTAGATCTTGCCAACGTTCATCTTTACAATTTAAATAAGCGTTATTCGTTAAAAATGGAAGCAGATTACAAGCCTAAGGAAGAGCTTAATTTTAATTTAATAGATCATTACCAAACAGATCAAATGCGACTGGTTGATACCTCTAGTGGTGGAGAAAAATTTATAATAAGTTTAGCTCTGGCTTTAGGACTATCGGATTTGGCGAGTAAAAACGTTAAAATAGATTCCTTATTTATTGATGAAGGCTTCGGAACTTTAGATAATAACACCTTAGAAACTGTAATTACTACTTTAGAAACATTACAATCTCAAGGCAAATTAATCGGGATTATTTCTCACGTCGAAAATTTAAAAGAACGTATTCCAACGCAAGTTCAAATTACTAAGAAAAGTAATGGTGTAAGTACAGTGCAAATTGTATAGTGTAAAATAGTTTTAATATGGAACTAAAATCTCAAGTGACCTATCGCTTGAGATTTTTTTTTACAAAGTAAAAAAACAGTCACTTACAACTCATTAGCAACAACTTAACTGTTTTAAACAACACGAAACGGTCTCTCATGCCAGCAGTGACGGGATTTTGTAACAAACAGCGATATCCGTTAATAATTTATCATACTCGTATTACAAATCGGATTAATCTATCAAATTCAATAAATTTTATATGTTTTATTACGATTTTAAAAATAAAAAATGATTGCATTACTTTTTTTTATATATTTGGTTAACCAGATTGGTTATCCAATCAAAAAAAACAAATATCATAACTTTTAAAATCAAAAACTATGAAACAAACTTTACTTTCACTATGCCTAGTGGCATCATTATCTGTATTTGCTCAAAATGAGCAACCAACTATCCAAAATGGGAATTTAAACCAAATAGAAAAAAGCTCTGGTTCTGATTGCTCATGTTCGCAATGGATAAACAAAGATTTAGGAGACCAGGCGGAAAACTCAACCACAGGTTTAACCGATGAAGAAAAAGAAACAACTAAACGCGCTATTAAATTTGATGATTTTGAATCTGATTTAATGTACCAAGAAGTTGCTGTAATCCCAGGTAGAAACTACAAGCTTACTTATGAAGCTAGAGTGAACTCTAAAGGAGATGAGGCAAATGAACCAAGCCAAATAGAAATAAGAATTCTTAAGGGTTCTGGGTATTCTGATGATTACACTGTTCAATATTACGATGCTGATGTAGATCCAAAAGCTGCGCCTCAAAGTGGTTTTGGGTATTCGGATATTACGGTTGCCGAATTACCTGCAAATAATATAGTAACAGAAATTAGATCGTATCCAGGCGATCAAGATCGTCACTTCTATGAAATAGATTTCCAAAGTGGAGACGAGACTAGTATCGCATTACTTTTTAGAGGTATTGGTAGAGCTACAACGCCTCCTGTAGACGATAAAGAATATACGTGGTCTGCCGGTGAAGACGAAACGTTTATTTATTCTGTTCAATTAACGAATGAAGGAGAAACGTTATCTATTAACAAGAATGAATTCGCATCAAACTTAAAAGTATTCCCTAACCCTGCAAGTTCAAGCATTAACATTTCATCAGGAAACGGAACTAAAATAGATTCAGTAGAATTATACAATGTCATTGGATCACGAGTACTTTCTACTTCAAATTTAGTTAATAGTGCAATAGATGTTTCTGAAATGGCTTCAGGTATCTATATTCTTAAAGTTATTGGAGCAGACAGAACGTCTGCAAGCAAACGCGTTATTATTGAGTAACCAAATTCACAAATAAAGAGTATCCACACTTTTAAAGTAGATTACTCTTAAAATTAAAAATCTCAGATTTAAATAATCTGAGATTTTTTTTATTTCAATTTTACGGCTTAAAGGCATATTGCTCTTAACTACTTCTGAATTCCTTTTACAATTTTTATACAATAGTTATGTAGGGCTCAATCTCGAAAGTTATGCATGAGATAAAATACAACAAAACGTCTTATCTATACAGGGTGTTCGAGCGGAGTCGAGAACAAAAACAGGCATTACATTATTTTATTA
This sequence comes from Formosa sp. F44, assembly GCF_056238645.1. The sequence continues at coordinate 59,745 of NZ_JBWDLJ010000006.1, read as the reverse complement.
AAAAATATCGAAGTAATCTCAAAAGTTATTTGTGAGATAAACCAGGTTAAAACGATCTATCTCTCTAAGGTGTTCGAGCGGAGTCGAGAACAAAAACAGGCATTATTTTATAAAAGAATATCGAAGCAATCTCAAAAAAGAGATGTGTAAAATAAAAACAGCAAACCGCCTTGAATATCTAGGGTGTTCGAGCGGAGTCGAGAACGAAAACAAACATTACATTATTTTATTAAAAAATATCGGAGTAATCTCAAAAAGGTTATATGTAAGATAAAAATAGTAAAACGCTTGTTTCTTCAGGGTGCTCGAGCGGAGTCAAGAACAAAAAAATATAAGATATATTACCTTATACAATTGTAAATGCAATTACACTTAATTACACCACTATTTAACCGAATATAAAAGAACCTAAAATTGGCATCTATAAGGGCTTTTAGATCCCTTACCACTGTAATATTGATTAATTCACAACCGTAGGCCAATAGCAGAGATACCATGTTTAGTTTAATACGTCCCCACCTTAACTTCAAAATATTACTGTCGGTCTTTAGAAATATATTAAACACAAAAAAGCCTCTCATTTCTGAGAAGCTTTCTGTTATTATATAACTAAATGTCTTAAAGAGCAGCGATATGCTTTGATAAACCAGATTTAAGGTTTGCCGCTTTGTTAACGTGAATTATATTCTTCTTCGCTAACTTATCGATCATAGATACTACGTTAGAATATAACGCTTGTGCATCTTCCTTTGTTTCAGCATCACGTAATCTCTTAATAGCATTACGAGTCGTTTTATGCTGATATTTATTTCTTAAACGTTTAGCTTCGTTACTTCTAATTCTTTTTAACGATGACTTATGATTTGCCATTTTGATCTTTTCTTATTAAATGATTGTAGCCCGTAGGGGAATCGAACCCCTCTTACCAGGATGAAAACCTGGCGTCCTAGCCGATAGACGAACGGGCCATTATTTTTTTGAGTGTGCAAATATAAAACTTAATTTCTTATTTGCAAAACATTTTTTCAAAAAACTTTCAATGTGATTTGTTGTTAACAATTATCCCATTGCGGGTGCAAATATACAACCTTTTTTGAATGTCACAACAACAAATGAAAGTTTTTTGAAAAAAAATTAAAATTAATAGGCTTTTGCGAATAACACACGTCTGTTAGACGGCTTTCCACTAAACACACACACCCCAGACTCCTCTACCGAATCTTCTGGAATACAACGTATTGTAGCCTTAGTAATCTCTTTTATCTTGTCTTCGGTCTCATTTGTCCCATCCCAATGCGCTAAAATAAAACCTCCAGTTTTTTCTAAAACATCTTTAAATTCCTCGAAAGTATCCACTTTAGTAGTGTGTTCTGCTCTAAAATCGGATGCCTTTTTATAAAGATCGTTCTGTATGGTAGTCATTAACCCTTCTACAACTTCGGCAAGCGCATCTAATGCCACAACTTCTTTAGTTAAGGTATCACGTCTAGCCAACTCCACAGTACCATTCTCAAGATCTTTAGGTCCTATCGCAATTCGCAAAGGCACGCCTTGTAATTCATGTTGTGCAAATTTTGCACCTGGTCTAAAGGTTGTACGATTATCATACTTTACAGAAATGTTTCTAGCTCTTAGGTCACCCATAATTGTATTAGCCACTTCGGAAACCTCATCAAATTGTTCGTCTGTCTTATATATAGGAACAATTACCACTTGGTTTGGCGCTAAATTTGGAGGTAATACCAAACCATGATCATCACTATGCGTCATGATTAAAGCCCCCATAAGACGAGTTGACACTCCCCAAGATGTTGCCCAAACGTGATCTTGCTTTCCTTCTTTAGAAGTAAATTTAACATCGAATGCTTTTGCAAAATTCTGACCTAAGAAGTGAGACGTTCCTGCTTGCAATGCTTTTCCGTCTTGCATTAGTGCTTCAATACAATAGGTTTCTACCGCTCCCGCAAAACGCTCGCTTTCCGTTTTTAAACCTTTTATAACAGGAATTGCCATAAAGTTTTCTGCAAAGTTCGAATAGACATTATTCATTAACTCCGCTTCCGTAATAGCTTCTGCTTCGGTAGCATGAGCTGTATGCCCTTCTTGCCATAAAAATTCGGCAGTACGTAAAAATAAACGGGTACGCATTTCCCAACGTACAACATTTGCCCATTGGTTAATTAGCAACGGTAAATCTCTATACGATTGAATCCATCCCTTATAGGTATTCCAAATAATAGCTTCACTGGTAGGTCTAACAACCAACTCCTCCTCTAGTTTTGCTTCTGGGTCTACGCGTAATTTTCCAGGATTGTCAGGATCGTTTTGCAATCTATAATGTGTCACTACCGCACATTCTTTTGCAAAACCTTCTGCATTTTTCTCTTCAGCTTCAAATAAACTTTTAGGCACAAATAGTGGAAAGTATGCATTTTGATGTCCTGTTTCTTTAAACATTCGATCTAATTCGGCTTGCATTTTTTCCCAAATAGCATAACCATATGGTTTAATAACCATGCATCCTCTAACTGCTGAATTCTCAGCTAAATCAGCCTTTACTACCAATTCATTGTACCATTTGGAGTAGTCTTCTGCTCTTTTTGTAAGTTTTTTACTCATATCTTAGTTGTGGCATAAATATTGCCACTATGTTAAATACATTAAATAGTTCAGCAAAACTAACTATTTTTGTTATGTTCAACAATAAATTCACTCCCGATATGAGATATAAAGATACATTAAGACAAAAGGCTCCATTTTTTATAATGCTTTGTAGCTTGCTTGTGCTTTCATCATGTGGAAGTTCTCAAGGTTATTATACACAGCAAAATAACGATGGAATATACGGCACACCTAACAACAGAGTTGTGGTATACGACGATTATGACACTGCAGAAAATGTGTATTATAAAAACTATTTCAAAGATAAAAATCAAGAAATTGAAAGTTATAATGCCGAGATGGAACAAGATTCTGTATTTACAGATGTAGAAACATACCAAAGTAATGCTTATACAGATACCTATACCAACCAAAACGATTACGACGGTTATGGTGGATGGGGACAGGAAACAGATGGTGTTTCTGTAACTATTTATAATAACGATCCGTTTATGTATGGTGGCGGATTTGGTTATGGATACGGCTATGGTTGGGGTTATGCTGGCTGGAACAGACCTTTCTGGGGCTGGGGCGGTGGTTATTATCCTCCTTATTATGGAGGTTGGGGCTACGGCGGAGGCTGGGGTTATGGCTGGGGCTACGGTGGCGGTGGTTACTGGGGATATCCTGGATATTGGAACCACGGTTATTACCACAATGGATACCGAGGAAATAATATGGGCTACAGAAGAGGTTTAGCTTATAATTCGAATAACAGATATTTAAACAGTACACGTTATAGTTCTACCAGAAACAAAGTATCTACAAATAATAGCAGTAGTCGATATCAAAACCTAACTAGAAATAGTCAGTCTAGAACGAATACATCTAATAGTACGACTAGAAGATCGTACCAAACCTCACGTACAAGTAGAAATTATAATTCTACCAGAGCGAACAATTCGAATACTTATAGTAGAACGCAACCTAGTTATAACAGCAATAGCAGTAACCGTTCTTACAATAGCAGTACCCGATCGTCTTCAAGTAGCAACAGAAGTTACTCGACGCCAACACGATCGTCTTCTAGCAGTTCAAGATCTTCAGGATCAAGCACAAGATCGTCAAGAAGCGGTGGTAGATAGTAAATAATTAAAAAACATAATTTTTATAATGAATTTTAAAATAATAGTTTTTATTCTAGCAGGCATCTTTACAGTGCCTGCTTTTTATGCTCAAGACATAACTGACGCCGTTCGATATTCACAAGATAACATAGTAGGATCTGCAAGATTTAGAGCCTTAAGTGGTGCTTTTGGTGCATTAGGAGGCGATTTGTCGGCGACTAGCCTTAACCCAGCAGGATCGGCAGTATTTAATAACACATTTATGTCGGTCTCGTTAACCAATATAAATGTAGACAATGACACTCAGTTTTTTAACGGACAGGATTCTTTTTCTCATTCGTTTACAGAATTCACTCAAATAGGAACAGCTTTCGTGTTCTACAATCCAAATATGAATAGTTCTTTCGAAAAATTCACTTTGGCAATTACCTATGACAAAACTCAAGATTTTAAAGACGATTGGGCTTCACACGGCATAAACACCAATTCTATTGACGGGTATTTTTTATCGAACGCACAAGGAAAACGTTTAGATCAAATTTCAGCCTTATCTAATGAGACAATCTCTCAAGCCTATTCTGAAATAGGAAAATTTTACGGTTCAGAAAATCAACAGGCATATTTAGGATACGAGTCTTATATATTACAACCTAATAGCTTCGAAGACGACAATACAGAATACACTTCCAATATTGCTCCAGGAACATTCAATCAGCACTATATTTATTCTGCAACAGGATACAACGGTAAAATTGCTGTAAATTTCGCCTCTCAAGTAAACGACAGATTATATTTAGGACTTAATTTAAATACTCATTTTATAAATTACGATCGCTATACCTACTTGGAAGAAGCTAATTCTAATTTCAACTCTATGGTGAAGCAAGTAGATTTTGAAAACACTTTATCTACTATTGGTGGCGGATTTTCATTCCAAGTTGGAACAATTTACAAAGCAACCAATAATTTAAGAGTCGGATTCACTTACAACTCGCCTACCTGGTATACGATTGAAGAAGAAACTTCTCAGTATATTTCTACCGTTAGAACAGAAGCAGGAAGAGATATTACTCAAATTGTAGATCCTAGAATTATTAATATACATCCAGAATACAAATTAAGAACCCCAGGTAAACTGTCTGGAAGTTTGGCTTATATTTTTGGAAGTAGCGGATTAATTAGTTTTGACTATGCGTATAAAGACTACGGAAATTCAAAATTTAAACCGGAGCACAATTCACACTTTGATACGCAAAACCAAATTATTAGTGACGAATTAGTAGGTGCTTCGTCTTTCGCTGTAGGTGGAGAATACAGATTAAAACAACTTAGCTTTAGAGGCGGATACCGCTTTGAAGAGAGTCCGTATAAAAACGGAGAAACCATTGGCGATTTAACTGGCTATTCTGTTGGATTAGGTTACAGCATTGGGACTACAAAATTGGATATTACTTTCGACCAAACGCAACGCGATTCGGAATACCAACTTTATAATGTAGGTTTAACAGATGCAACATCATTAGACACCAAAATATCGAGTTTAACATTTTCTGTAAGTTTCGCTTTATAAAGCCGACTTAAAATATCTAAAACAGGTCTGTTTTCTACTTGAATGCAGACCTGTTTCTTTTTGACTGGCAAACAGCAATTAATAAGTTAGCCAATTCAAACTTAAAGAAAACTGAATTACTTATATTTGCAGATTAAAATAATATTATTTTTTTAGAAAATGAAATTTGATAATAATATAGAAGAGTTTGACGCTTATGGAGACGACCATATTGGAAGTGCTACAGACACACCAATGGTTACAGATGCTTTTAAACTTTCGGATGAAGAAAAAATTAAATCTATAAACGGAAATGTTCGCCAAATTATGGAAACATTAGGATTAGATTTAACCGATGACAGTTTAAAAGGGACTCCAAATCGTGTTGCTAAAATGTTCGTAAAAGAAATTTTTAGCGGTTTAAACCCTAGTAACAAACCAAAAGCGTCTACTTTCGACAATAAGTATAAATACGGTGAGATGTTAGTTGAAAAAAACATCACCCTATACTCTACTTGCGAGCACCATTTTTTACCAATTGTAGGTAGAGCACATGTCGCTTACATCTCTAAAGGAAATGTTGTAGGTTTATCTAAAATGAATCGTATCGTAGATTATTACGCGAAACGTCCTCAAGTTCAGGAGCGATTAACCATGCAAATTGTAAAAGAATTACAAGCTGTTTTAGGTACAGAAGATGTTGCATGTATTATAGATGCTAAACATTTATGTGTAAATGCGCGTGGTATTAGAGATATAGAAAGTAGCACCGTTACCGCCGAATTCGGAGGAAAATTTAAAGAAAAGGACACGCGTAGAGAGTTCATCGAGTACATTAAATTAGAGACGCAATTTTAAATCAGCAAAAACATGCCTCAGCTATACAAGCAACAAAGCATTAAAATTTACAATTCACTTTCAGGGAAAAAAGAAGTTTTCACCCCTATAACCGACGGTAATGTTGGAATGTATGTTTGCGGACCTACAGTGTACAGCAATGTGCATCTAGGAAACGTGAGAACGTTTATGTCTTTCGACACCATTTTTCGTTACCTAAAACATTTAGGTTACAAAGTACGCTACGTTCGTAATATAACGGATGCTGGACATCTAGAAAATGATGCAGACGAAGGCGAAGACCGTATTGCTAAAAAGGCACGTATAGAGCAAATTGAACCTATGGAAGTGGTACAGCGTTATACGGTAGACTTCCATAACATATTAAATAAATTCAACTTTCTACCGCCAAGTATAGAACCTACGGCAACAGGACACATTATTGAACAAATCGAATTAATAAAAACGATTATCGATAATGGGTTTGGGTACGAAGTTAATGGCTCTGTGTACTTCGATGTTTTAAAATTTAATGAAACCAACAATTATGGTAAATTAAGTAAAAGAAACGTTGAAGATTTAATTCACAATACACGTGTTTTAGATGGCCAAACAGATAAGAAAAACCCTCAAGATTTTGCACTTTGGAAAAAAGCAGAACCACAGCATATAATGCGTTGGCCTTCGCCTTGGAGCGACGGTTTTCCAGGTTGGCACTTAGAATGTACAGCGATGAGTACTAAATATCTTGGAGAACATTTTGATATTCACGGAGGCGGTATGGATTTAAAATTCCCACACCACGAATGCGAAATTGCTCAAGCAGAAGCCTGCAACCACCAAACACCTGTTAACTATTGGATGCACGCCAATATGCTAATCATGAATGGTAAAAAAATGGCTAAATCTACAGGAAATTACATTCTTCCTGAAGAAATTTTCACTGGAGAAAACAAAAACATCACGCAACCTTTTAGTGCAAGTGTCGCTCGTTTTTTCATGTTACAAGCTCATTATCGCAGTGTTTTAGATTTTACGAATAACGGATTGTTAGCCAGTGAAAAAGGGTTTAACAGATTAATGGATGCGATTTCAGATATAGAGACACTTAAGGCGAGTGGCACATCTTCAATAACCATTTCAGAATGGAAACAGAAGTGTTACGATGCGATGAACGACGATTTTAATTCGCCTATATTAATTGCGAATTTATTTGAAGGCGTTAAGCTTATCAATCAATTAAAAGACGGAAAAGCAACGCTTACCGCATCAGACTTACAGGAATTAAAAGATACCATGAACACCTTTACATTTGATATTTTAGGTTTAGTTCACGGATCTCAAACAGATACAGGAGAAGACAAATTAACTGGAGCTGTAGATTTACTTATAAAATTACGTCAAGAAGCACGAGCAAATAAAGACTTTGCTTTATCAGATAAAATTCGGGACGAACTTGCAAACGTTGGTATTCAGCTAAACGACGGTAAGGACGGTACATCATTCTCGACAAATTAAACACTTAACACGGACAAGCATTTTTTACTTGTCCGTTTTTTATATCACTATGAAACGGTTATTAATAGCTCCTTTCTTATTCTTAATAAAGATATATCAAACCCTTATATCTCCATTAACACCTGCGTCTTGCAGATACCATCCAACATGTTCGCACTACACTAAAGATGCACTTACAAAACATGGCCTTATAAAAGGCGGTTGGTTAAGCATAAAGCGTATTTTAAGCTGTAATCCGTGGGGTGGTTCTGGTTACGATCCTGTTCCTTAAATTATTCTTTCAAATCCTATATTTTAATAGTCCTTAACACGCTATTCTTTTTTAATCCTTGTGCAAATGTCTATATTTACGCATTGAAAACTAAATACTATGCACTTTTTAAAATTCGATTGGAATCCTACTTCAGGAATTGAAATCATTGGTAATTTCCAACTTCACTTTTACAGTTTAATGTGGGTTACCGCGTTTCTTTTAGGATGGTACGTTATGAAACGTATTTATGAAAAAGAAAAGGTTTCTTTAGAATATTTAGATCCATTATTTATCTACACCGTTCTAGCCACTATGATTGGTGCACGTTTAGGCCATGTAATATTTTACCAACCTGAATTATTTAAGGACGATTTTCTTAGTATTTTCTTACCTATTAGAACAAATCCTACTTTAGAATTTACAGGATTTCAAGGTTTGGCAAGTCACGGTGCCGCTATTGGTATTATTATAGGAATGTATTTATATAGAAAGAAATACAATTACAAATCGTTAATGTGGATTTTAGACCGCATTGTAATCCCGGTATCTCTAGGTGCGATTTTTATTAGAATTGGAAACTTTATCAATTCAGAAATTATTGGAAAAGTAACAGATTCTAATTTAGGTGTTCGTTTTATTCAAGATGAATATAGTAAACGAGAGGCTGTTCAACTTACAGGAATAAAAGATCCTAAAGGCGCTTATAACGCTATTGCACACAATCCGCAATTTCAGAACTTATTAGATGCTGTTCCTTACAGACATGCTGCACAATTATACGAAGCTGCTTGTTATGTATTTGTCTTTTTAATCTTATGGGTGCTATACACTAAAACCAATAAAAAAGACAATCCTGGTTTCTTCTTCGGACTGTTTTTAGTATTACTATGGACCATTAGATTCTTTGTAGAATTTGTAAAAGAAGCACAAGTAGACGAACGTGCAACATGGGCCTTAAATACAGGACAATGGTTAAGTATACCATTTATAATTGTTGGATTCTACTTTATGTTTGTCTATAAAGGAACATCTAAAAAAGCCTAAATATTATGATTAAGAAGTCGATTAAATTTTTAGTTTGTGTATGTGCTATTTGCATATTAAGCACCTCTTGCAAAGACGATAAAAAAGCAAACATCGCACCTACCGAAATTTCATTCCAGAAAGAAGGTGAATTACAGTTATACAAGGCTAAAACCGACTCTATAATAAAAACGCTAAATATTGAAATTGCCGATACAGAATACGATCGTGAAACAGGATTAATGTACAGATCCTCTATGGAAGACACAAATGCTATGTTATTTATATTTCCTGATGAAGAACCACGCGGATTCTATATGAAAAATACACAATTTGCATTAGATATTATTTATATCGGAGCAAATAATACCATAGTAACCATTGCTAGAAATGCTAAACCCATGGACGAAACTACTGTACTATCGCATAAACCTGCAATGTATGTTTTAGAAGTAAATGCAGGGTTAGCCGACGCTTGGCAACTAAAAGAAGGAGATTCTATTGCGTTTACCAAGTAATATTAATCGGCGATCAAGTCGTTGTGTTTGCAGGTCTTAAAATTCCGTCAGAAATTGATATAAAAAAAGCAGGATTAAATTAGAAATAATTTAATCCTGCTTTTTTTTATATTACTAGACAGTATAAAATCTAATCTAGCACCAGTTCTTTGCCTTTGTGTTTCCATTCGGATACACCTCCTTTTAAATCGAAGATCTTAACAAAACCAGCTTCTATTAATTTTTCTGCACATTCTGCACTTCGTTTTCCAGAGTTACAATACAATGCGACAGGTTTTGATTTATCTAAATTCTCGATATCAGATTCAAACGTATCAGAATTAAAATCGATATGTTGTGAGTTCTCGATATACCCTTGCAAAAGCCGATCTTTTTTAGATCTTAAATCAACCAACTGCACATCGTCTAAATGTATTAGTGATTGCATTTCTTCTACAGTAACGGCTTCAATCACACCTTTGTTTTGGTGATTACATGATGTTAACACCAGTAATATAAAGCAAATTAGTATACTTATTTTTTTCATCTATTATTTTTAGCGCTCTGCAACGTCCCCGTCCCATTCATTAAATCCGCCTAATAAATTATACGAATTTTCGATTCCTAACTGATCCATTATTTCACAGGCTTTACCACTTCTTACTCCCGAACGGCAATACACATAGTAATTCTTACTCTTATCTAGTTCGTCTACCTGATTTACAAATTCTTGTCCTAGATAGAAATCGATATGTTTAGAGTTTGGGATAAATCCTTGATCTACTTCATCGTCTGTACGAACATCTAAAATCACAGCATTGCTATCGTTCGCTAACTGCTCTACCCATTCTTCTTGTGTTAAATCTGCCATAATAGTATATAGTTTTGGTTACAAATTTATAATTTCTTTAATACATAATCGAATAAAATCCCGAAGTCTTACATATTCGATTCTTTTTATTCAAAAATTTAAGATCCCAATCACTATTAATTCGAGCGCTCCCTGTCCTAGTCCGGTACGCTCTACTACCATAGCAATATACATAATTACTGTTTTAAGTATGATTTACTCTTTATTCAAAAAAGCCACCACCAATCTTTAACATAAATTTATATAAAAGGATATACATTTAAATCACATTCTGTTATACATTTGTATATACAATTATTGTACATGAAACAGTTAGAAGACATCCTTAAAACAAGTCAACCTATTCCATTAAATAGAAAAACGGTATTAAATATCGCATACTCTGCTATTTGGATAAAAGAGATGACACACCCTGTTTTAAAAAGTTTCGACATTTCTAACGAACAATTTAACGTACTACGCATTTTACGAGGAAAAAAAGGAAGTCCTACAAATCTTCAAGATATTCAGGATCGCATGATTAATAAAATGAGTAATACCACGCGTTTAGTCGATAAGCTAATTTTAAAAGGATATGTGGAGCGGTTCACTTGCGAAAAGAACAGAAGAAAAGTAGACATATTTATTACAGAATCGGGGCTTAAATTATTACACGATATTGATCCAAAAATAGATAAGGCCGAAGACGATATAACAACTAATTTATCTGTAGAAGAACTCGAAAACTTAAATTATTTACTGACCAAATTACGCTCGTAATTGGCCTACCAAAAAGCAACTCAGAAAAACTAGAGTATTATTAACCCATTATAAATAGTAACCCAACACAAATAGATTAAAGATGAAAAACACCCTTAAAAGCGCAATGTTATTAGTTTTAGCGATAACATTTGCATCGTTCGCTACATTAAAAACACAGAAAGTAGACGTAAAAGCAAGTCAGATTACTTGGACTGGCCACAAAGTTACAGGACAACATGATGGTACCCTTACACTTAAAGATGGAACTCTAGAATTTAACGACAAACAATTAGTTGGAGGTGTATTTACTATGGATATGACATCTATTAACACCACCGACCTTGAAGGTAAATCTAAAGCGAAACTAGATGGTCACTTAAAAAGCGATGATTTCTTTGGAACAGAAAAATATCCAACAGCTACATTAAAATTTATCGAGGTAAAAGGGCAAGGTACAGATTATACAGTAACAGGAGACTTAACCGTAAAAGGCATTACAAAGCCAATAACGTTTAACATGACTGTTGCAGAAGGTTCGGCAAAAGCATCTTTTAAAATAGATAGAACAAAATACGGTATTAGATACGGTTCGGCGAGTTTTTTCGACGACTTACAAGACAAGGCCATTTATAACGAATTTGATGTAAATGTGTCTTTAAAATTCTAACATTCCTAATTCAATTGTTAGTTACAGTGTGTGAATGAGTTAAATTCCTGTGGTGTTATGCATTACTTTACGGACCTACAGGAATTCTCTTTTTAAATTTCTTCTAAAAAAATTTGATAACTAAATTTACATTCCTATATTTGAATCAAATAATTAAAGAATTGAACACAAATTTAAATATTACTTGGTGGTGGAGCTCTCGAAATTCAATCTTCGTGAACTAAACCTATTGTATATTTTAAACTCAAAATAACAAGGCTTGTCATTCACGACAAGCCTTTTTTTATTACAAAAAAATGAAACAATTTAAACTCACCACACATTACAAAAAAATACTAGCCGATACTATTACACCGGTAAGTATTTATTTAAAAATTAGAGATCGTTTCCCTAATAGCCTTTTACTTGAAAGTAGCGATTACCATGCTAACGATAACAGTTTCTCGTACATCTGCTGTAATCCGATTGCCTCAATAAAAGTCCAAAACGAAACGATTACTCAAGAGTTTCCTAATGGTGAAATCATTTCTCAACCTATTACAGAACGCAGTATGGTTACCGAAGAAATTCACAACTTTACCAAACGTTTTAAAACAGACGAGAATGAAGAGTTTAAATTTATAAATAATGGTATTTTTGGATATATAGGGTATGATGCCGTTCGCTATTTCGAAGATATCGATATTACTAAAAAAGAAAAGGTTTTAGGTATTCCAGATATATATTATGCCGTGTACCAAAACATAATCGCGATAAATCATTTTAATAACGAAGCTTATATTTTTGCACATTGTTACGATGGCGAGAATAATATCGATGATTTAAATCAGCTTATAAAGTCAAATCAATTCGCCACCTATCAATTTACTCCAGAAGACGATATTGCTTCCAACTTAACAGACGAAGAATATAAAAAGAATGTGGTTTTAGCCAAACAACATTGTGCTAGAGGCGATGTTTTTCAATTGGTATTATCTAAAAAATTCTCTCAAGAATTTAAGGGAGACGACTTTAATGTCTATCGCGCCTTAAGAAGTATTAACCCATCCCCTTACCTATTCTATTTTGATTACGGCACCTTTAAAATCTTTGGAAGTTCTCCAGAAGCACAATTGGTTGTACAAGATGGTAATGCCGAAATTCACCCTATTGCAGGAACTTTTAAGCGTACAGGTAATGATGAACAAGATGCAGAACTTGCTAAAAAATTAGCAAAAGATGATAAAGAAAATGCCGAACATGTCATGCTTGTCGATTTGGCACGAAACGATTTAAGTCGTCACGGAAGCCAAGTTACTGTAGATACGTATCGCGAAGTGCAATTCTTTTCGCACGTCATTCACTTAGTAAGTAAAGTTATTGGTAAAAAACATGCCGACACAATTACCATGCAAGTAGTTGCAGACACATTTCCTGCAGGAACATTAAGTGGTGCACCTAAGCATAAAGCGATGCAACTGATTGAAAAATACGAAAAAACAAGTCGTGAATTTTACGGTGGAGCAATCGGGTTTATGGATTTTAACGGAAACTTTAATCATGCAATCATGATTAGAACGTTTTTAAGTAAAGACCATAAACTACACTGGCAAGCGGGAGCAGGAATCGTTTCTAAATCGAAACCAGAAGACGAATTACAAGAAGTTTACAATAAACTAGGTGCTTTAACCAAGGCTATAGATTTAGCTAAAAATATTTAATAGTGTACAAAATGAAACATATATTAGTTATAGATAATTACGACAGTTTTACTTACAATTTGGTACATTATTTAGAAGATTTAGGATGCCAAGTTACCGTAAAACGAAATGATAAAATTGATTTAGACGAGGTTGCAAATTTCGATAAAATTGTATTATCTCCCGGCCCAGGAATTCCTGATGAAGCTGGATTATTAAAAGACATTATTAGAACCTACGCACCAACTAAAAGTATTTTAGGCGTGTGTTTAGGTCAGCAAGCAATGGCCGAAGTTTTTGGCGGAAGCATTGAAAACCTAGATAATGTGTATCACGGTGTGGCTACAAATGTTACGTTATGTGTAGACGACGAGAAACTATTTGATGGTTTCGACAAGACCTTCCCTGTGGGGCGCTATCATTCTTGGGTCGTATCTAATAAATTACCAGATGTACTAGAAGCGACGTCGTTCGATGAAAACGGACAAATTATGTCGCTACGTCACAGAACTTACGATGTTCGTGGGGTTCAATATCACCCAGAATCGGTGTTGACACCTAACGGAAAACAAATGCTTAAAAACTGGATAAATAGTTAATTATGAAACAGATACTTAACAGACTTATAAACGATGAGCACATCTCGAAAGAAGAAGCAAAACGTGTGCTGGTCAACATTTCTCATGGTGAATATAACCAAAGTCAGATTGCCTCATTTTTAACGGTGTATATGATGCGTAGCATTACTACAGACGAGTTAGAAGGTTTTAGAGATGCGCTTTTAGAGTTATGCTTGGCGGTAGATTTATCCGGTTATAACACTATAGATTTATGCGGTACTGGAGGTGACGGAAAAAACACATTTAACGTGTCTACATTAGCTTCTTTTGTTACTGCAGGAGCAGGCGTACATGTTACGAAACACGGAAATTACGGAGTCTCTTCTATTTCTGGTTCTAGTAACGTTATGGAACATTTAGGAATTAAATTCACTAACGATGCTGGCTTCTTAGAAAACAGTTTAGAAAAAGCGGGGATTTGTGTGTTGCACGCGCCTCTATTTCATCCAGCTATGAAAAATGTTGCTCCAATTCGTAGAGAATTAGGCGTAAAAACGTTCTTTAATATGTTAGGGCCAATGGTAAACCCTGCGTTTCCAAAGAACCAATTAGTAGGTGTTTTTAATTTAGAATTAGCCAGACTATACGGTTATTTATATCAGAAAACAGACAAGAATTTTACGATTCTACACGCTTTAGATGGATACGACGAAATTTCGTTAACCAGTGAAACGAAAGTCATTTCCAATCATTCTGAAACCATGTTATCTCCTGAAGATTTCGGAGTACAAAAAATAAAACAATCAGATATTTTTGGAGGCGATACCATTAAAGATGCAGCAGATATTTTTATGAATATTCTGCAAGGAAACGGAACAGAAGCTCAAAACAATACGGTTTGCGCAAATGCCGCAATGGCCATAAAAACGGTAAAAGACACATCGATAACCGATAGTTTTGCCGCTGCTAAGGAATCTTTACAGTCTGGAGAAGCCTTAAAACGATTCAAAACATTAGTCCATTTAAGTGCATAATACTATGAATATTTTAGATAAAATTGTCGCCGATAAACGCAAAGAAGTTGCTTTAAGAAAATCGCTTATTCCTGTAAAGCAATTAGAGCAATCTATATTATTTACGCGAACTACAAATTCTTTAGCAACAGCCTTAAAAGCAAGTTCTAGTTGTATAATTGCAGAACACAAAAGAAGATCTCCTTCTAAATCTGTTATCAACCACAATTTAAATGTGTTTGATGTCGCAAAAGGTTACGAAGATGCTGGAGTTTGCGGGATGTCTGTTTTAACCGATGGTAAATATTTTGGAGGAAGTTTAGACGATTTACTTACCGCTCGCGCCAGTTGTAATTTGCCATTACTCCGTAAAGAATTCATCATAGACGCCTATCAAATTATTGAAGCTAAAGCTTACGGTGCAGATGTAATTTTACTTATCGCTGCTATTTTAACGCGTGAGGAAATTAAAACGTTTTCAGAATTAGCGAAAAGCTTAAATCTAGATGTGCTTTTAGAAGTGCATAACGAAGAAGAACTTCATAAGTCGATAATGCCTAGTATAGACATGCTTGGTGTAAATAATAGAAATTTAAAAACGTTTGAAGTCTCATTAGAGATTAGTAAAGCGTTAAGCACATTAATTCCTAACGATTTTGTACAAGTGTCTGAAAGCGGAATTAGTAATATCGAAGCCATTAAAATACTACAACCATATGGTTATAAAGGATTCTTAATTGGTGAAAATTTTATGAAAACCGATAATGCAGGAGCAAGCGCTACTGAATTTATAAACGCCTTAAACCAATAGTTATGAAACTAAAAGTTTGTGGCATGAAATTCCCCGATAACATAAATGCTATAGCTAGTCTACAGCCAGATTATCTCGGGTTTATTTTTTACGATAAGTCGGCACGGTTTATTAGTACAGAGATTCCAAATCTGCCAAAAGCGATTAAGAAAGTTGGAGTTTTTGTTAATGCTTCGGCAGATACCGTAGTCACAACTGTTCTAAAAAACAATTTACAAGCTGTTCAACTTCATGGAGAGGAAGCGGTGGACTATTGTAAAACGATTAAGGAACAACTCCCAAATATTGAAATCATCAAAGTATTTTCCATCAAGGATAAATTTAATTTTGATGTTTTAGAACCATTTGAAACCGTATGCGATTATTTCCTTTTCGATACAAAAGGTAAACTTCCTGGAGGGAATGGATATACTTTCAACTGGAATATTCTAGAACAGTATCCTTCAACAAAACCATATTTTTTAAGTGGAGGCATTG
The DNA here is from genome assembly GCF_056238645.1 of Formosa sp. F44. The sequence goes on along the minus strand of NZ_JBWDLJ010000006.1, from coordinate 43,521 downwards.
GAGATTCTGAAATAGAAACTATTTTAGAATTTTCAACAAGTAAAGCATCAAAATATTGTTATGCCATTGATGTAAATAGTAAATTTGAAATCGAGCCAGGTCTCAAAGATTTTGAACGTTTAGAACAATTTAAAAAGCAATTATTTAGCAACCTAGCTGCAAAACAACATACCATGAGTTACAATGTAAATGAGAAAGGATATTATGGCGAATTTGGAGGTGCTTACATCCCGGAAATGCTATATCCTAACGTTGAAGAGTTACGCCAAAACTATTTAAAAATTATGGCTGAACCTTCATTTAAAGAAGAGTTCGACCAGTTACTAAAAGATTATGTTGGGCGACCATCTCCGCTATATTTCGCAAAACGATTAAGCGAAAAATACAATACTAAAATCTATCTTAAACGTGAAGATTTAAACCATACAGGTGCACATAAAATTAATAATACTATCGGTCAGATTTTAATGGCTAATCGCTTAGGTAAGAAACGTATTATTGCCGAAACGGGTGCTGGACAACATGGTGTGGCAACGGCAACGGTTTGTGCACTTATGGGCTTAGAATGTATTGTGTATATGGGTGAAATAGATATCGCTAGACAAGCTCCAAACGTTGCACGTATGAAAATGTTAGGCGCCTCTGTTATTCCGGCATTATCTGGTAGTCGTACGTTAAAAGATGCGACTAACGAAGCGATTCGCGATTGGATTAATAATCCAGTAGATACGCATTATATTATTGGAAGTGTTGTTGGACCTCATCCCTATCCGGATATGGTAGCACGATTTCAATCTGTAGTGTCTCAAGAAATGGAATGGCAATTACAAGAAAAAGAAGGCCGTACTAAACCAGACCATGTTATTGCTTGTGTTGGTGGTGGTAGTAATGCTGCAGGTGCTTTTTACCAGTATTTAGATGAAACCGATGTTAATTTAATCGCTGTAGAAGCGGCTGGTTTAGGCGTAGATTCTGGCGAAAGTGCAGCAACCTCAGCTTTAGGAAGAGAAGGTATTATTCACGGAAGTAAAACCTTACTCATGCAAACCGACGACGGACAAATAACTGAACCGTATTCTATTTCTGCTGGTTTAGATTATCCTGGTGTTGGCCCAATGCATGCTAATTTATTTGCTACTGGTCGTGCAGAATTTATCTCGATAACAGATGATGAAGCCATGAACGCTGGAATGGAACTTTGTAAGTTAGAAGGTATTATTCCTGCTATTGAAAGTTCTCATGCTTTGGCCGTATTTAAAAACAGAAAATTCAAGCCAGAAGAGATCGTTGTATTAAGTTTATCTGGTCGTGGTGATAAGGATTTACAGAATTATATTGATTATTTTAAAATCTAGATTGTAATCCGTTAGTGAGGCCATAAAATAAAATTTGAACGATAACTAATGAGAATCTGAAACAAGTTCAGATTGACGAAGATGAACTAAATTAAATTATGTATTGTAACGTCATGCTGAACTCGTTTCAGCATCACACTAGAGAATAAAAATGAAATCAAGTTTCGTGTACATATTAACCAATACATATAGAACAACATTTTATATTGGTGTAACCGCAAATTTGACAAATAGAGTAACAAATCATCAAAATAGTATAGGTTCTGTTTTCACCAAAAAGTATAATATTAAAGACCTTATTTATTTTGAAGAATTTAGCGATATTAATCAAGCAATCGCTAGAGAAAAACAGCTTAAAAATTGGAAAAGAGTTTGGAAGTTAAATCTTATAAGACAGAAAAATCCAGCGCTCGCAACTTTAAAACTCTAGTAAACTCTAAAGGTGGAAAATAAAATCGAAGTGTGATACTGAACTTGTTTCAGTATCACACAAAATAAATAATGGGACCCTGAAATAAATTCAGGGTGACGGATGTGTTAATATCGAATTAAGACTAAAAAATCAATAAATCGTCATGCTGAACTCGTTTTAGCATCACATTAAAAAGGTTTTAAATTGAATATAGAGAACATGTAACCAGTTTAGGCTTACAAATAAGAAGAATTTATCTGAATTAGTGTATATCTAATTCAACTGAAAAAAATAAAACTGTTATGAACAGAATAAATCAAAAGCTCCAAGAAGACAAAAAGTTATTGTCTATATATTTTACCGCTGGATATCCTAGCTTAAACGATACGGTAAGCATCATTGAAGACCTTGAAAAAAACGGTGTAGACATGATAGAAATCGGGTTACCTTTTAGTGATCCTTTAGCCGATGGTCCAACCATTCAAGCTAGTTCTACGCAAGCCTTAAAAAACGGAATGACTACAGCAAAGCTATTCGATCAATTAAAAGACATCAGAAAAACAGTATCAATACCGTTAGTAATTATGGGATATTTCAATCCCATGCTACAATATGGTGTTGAAGCCTTCTGTAAAAAATGTCAAGAGATTGGAATCGACGGATTTATCATTCCAGATTTACCTGTAAACGAATATAAAGACCACTATCAAGACACTTTCGAGAAATACGGATTGGTAAATGTCTTTTTAATCACTCCTCAAACCTCAAATGAGCGTATTGCGTTTATAGACGATATCTCTAACGGATTCATATATATGGTAAGTAGTGCGAGTGTAACTGGAAGTCAGTCTGGATTTGGAGACGAGCAGACCGCTTATTTTAAACGTATTTCTGATATGAATTTAAAAACACCACAAATTATCGGATTCGGAATTAATAATGAAGAAACGTTTAACCAAGCCACAGCATATACCAAAGGAGCCATTATTGGAAGTGCTTTTATAAAGTATATCACAGAACATGGTATTAAAAACATCGGAGAGTTTACATCTAGAATTAAGCCAAATAAATAGGAATTAACACCTCTTAACAAAGGTTTAATAAAACCTTGACACCCTAATACGCTGATTTTATTTATCTTAAACATAAATAAAAAAAGAAATATTATGGGAATTATAAAAGACAAAAAGAAATTTACACCGAAATCAGAACAATCAAATCCAACGAATCCTACGGCAAACACCAATCAGGATACTAACACGTTCGATATTGATAAGAAAACTATTAAGGATCAACAATCAAAAAAATAATTAAATTAAAAGACTTTTCAGAAAACGGAAAGTCTTTTTTCTATTACTACACCACTACACTATGCCATTAAATATTGTTCTTTTTGAGCCAGAAATACCAAATAATACAGGAAATATTGGTCGATTAAGTTTGGCGTCGGGCTCTAACTTACATTTAGTAAAACCTTTTGGTTTCGAGATAGACGACAAACGATTAAAACGTGCTGGTCTGGATTATTGGCAACATTTAAATGTGACATATTACGATTCTATTGCTGATTTTTTCAAAATAAATGAAAACAAAAAAATGGCGTTTTTATCCAGTCATGGAGAAAAGAATCATTGGGACATCGATTTTGAAGATGATATGTTTCTCATTTTTGGAAAAGAATCTGTTGGTCTTCCTAAAGATCTCATTGAAACATATAAAAACGACCTTTTTAAAATTCCGCTTTTTAGTGAACACGTACGTAGCTTAAACCTTGCAAATGCTGTCGGAATAGTGGTTTACGAAGGCCTGAAAAAATTAAGTTAACACCTCAATTTAATTTATAAAGCTGATTAATTAATTTGTACATTTCGCCCCTAAAATACTAGTAAACAGATTTTCATGGAAGATATTGAAAATATTGAATTAGCGTATTTAAGTCTTGACGATTATCAGGAACTTAAAGCCGCAATGATTGAGTCGTACACAAGCATGCCAGATTCTTATTGGCGTGAACATCAAATAGAAACCTTAATCACACAATTTCCCGAAGGACAAGTTGTTATTAAAATAAACAACCAAATTGCAGGTTGCGCACTGTCTATAATTGTAGATTATAGTCAGTTTGACAATGCACATACCTATAAAGATATTACAGGAAATTATACGTTTAGCACGCACAATAAAGATGGAGACGTTATTTATGGTGTAGATGTGTTTATAAAACCCGAGTTTAGAGGCTTACGTTTAGGTAGACGTCTTTACGATTACCGTAAAGAATTATGCGAGCGCCTTAATTTAAGAGGTCTAGCCTTTGGTGGTCGTATTCCAAATTACCATAAATATTCTAGCGCACTTTCACCTAAAGAATATATAGACAAAGTAAAACGTAAAGAGATTCACGATCCTGTTTTAAACTTTCAAATCTCTAATGATTTTCACCCGACTCGAGTGCTTAAAAATTACTTAGAAGGCGATAGCAATTCTGAAGACTATGCTGTGCTTTTAGAGTGGGACAACATTTATTACGAAAAGAAAGAAACCAAAGCAGCTACTACAAAAAAGATTGTGCGTTTAGGGTTAATTCAGTGGCAAATGCGTCCTTACAACGATCTGGATGAATTGATGCAACAAGCAGAATATTTTGTCGATGCCGTTTCTGGATACAGAAGTGATTTCGCCTTGTTTCCTGAATTCTTTAATGCACCGTTAATGGCAGACGACAACCATTTATCGGAACCTGATGCGATTAGAAATTTAGCCGAACATACTGCCGAGATCGTATTGCGATTCTCTAAGCTGGCTATATCTTATAACATCAATATTATTACGGGAAGTATGCCGGAAATCGCTGAAGATAACCGACTGTATAATGTAGGATATTTATGTAGACGAGATGGAACTACCGAACGCTACGAAAAGCTTCACGTTACACCAGACGAAGCTAAAGTTTGGGGTATGGAAGGCGGTTACAAACTAGAAGCTTTCGATACCGATTGTGGTAAAATTGGTATTTTAATATGTTACGATTCTGAATTTCCTGAATTAAGTAGGTTGTTAGCCGATCAGGGTATGGACATTTTATTTGTACCATTCTTAACCGATACACAAAACGGATATTCTCGAGTTAGACATTGCGCACAAGCACGTGCCATTGAAAACGAGTGTTATGTAGCTATTGCAGGAAGCGTTGGTAACTTACCAAAAGTGCACAATATGGATATACAATTTGCACAATCTATGGTATTTACGCCTTGTGATTTTGCCTTTCCTGCAAACGGAATTAAGGCAGAAGCAACACCAAACACCGAAATGATTTTAATAGCAGATGTCGATATTGACTTACTTAGAAATCTTAACCAATTTGGAAGCGTTAAAAACCTTAGAGATAGACGAAAAGATATTTTTGAACTGCGAAAAAAATAGAATTTAATAAATTTCAAAACACAGTAAAGCATCATATATCAAAAGATATGATGCTTTTTTTTATATGCGCGAGAAACAATTAATCTTATCGCTATTAACAAAAATTTAAGATAAAATATTCGACCGCCTTCATTTTCCACAAAGTTTATTATCTTCGCGCCGATCTAATAAATCCGATTACTATAGCTTAAATATTAACTAAATCAACTACCTATGTTAGAACGCTTTAAAACATCAAATTGGTGTAAATTTTTCTTGTTTTTAGCTTTTTTAATTTTATCTATTTCTCAAATTCAGGCTCAAAACGACACTTTAGTCCTTAAGAATAACGACAAACTTATTGGAGAAATTAAAGAAATGTCTAAAGGCGTATTAACCGTTAAAACACCGTATAGTGACAGTGATTTTAAAGTAAAATGGAAAGAAGTTGTAAAAGTAAGTAGTAACCAAACCTACCTCATGAGTTTATCGGATGGAAGACGTATAAACAGTAATCTTAAATCTACATCGGGTGAAGAAGGAAAAGTAACACTTGTACAGGATAACGTAGAATTGGTAACTGATATTGAAGATATCGTGTATATTAAAGCTATAAAAAGTAATTTTATTTCTCGGGTAGATGCTAGTTTATCTATTGGATTTAATTTTGCTAAAACCAACAATTTAACGCAGTTTTCTATTTTAAGTAACTTGGGCTACACGGCAGATAAATGGGGATTTACAGCAGGTTTTAACTCCGTAAGAAGTAATCAAGACGATGTAGATGAAACCAAACGTACCGATGCCAATATCGGAGCTAAATACTTTATGAAACATGATTGGTTTGCTTTGGCAAATGCCGATTTCTTATCTAACGACGAACAATTATTAAAACTACGTTCTTCAACACAAGGAGGTATTGGTAAGTATTTTATTCATTCCAACCGTGTATATTTTGCAACAGGTACAGGTTTAGCTTGGACCAATGAAAACTACACAGACCCATCTATTAAAACAAAAAACAGTTTAGAGGCCTTTTTATCTTTAGAATTGAACATGTTTGATTATGACGATATAAGTCTATACTCTAAGTTTGTAGTTTACCCTAGTTTAACAGAAAGCGATCGTGTAAGAACCGATTTAAACCTAAATGTTAAATACGATTTACCATTAGATTTCTTCGTGCAATTGGGGTTAACACATAACTTCGACAGTCAGCCTATTGAAGGTGCATCAACTACCGATTATGTTTTTCAAACTACCATTGGTTGGGAATTAGACTAATCCAAATAAAAAACTCATAAAAAAACGTGTTAGAGATTCTAACACGTTTTTTGTTTTAAGCATTTTTCACAGCTTAATCTATCACAATATCTTGTTCCCAAGTTATGCCACTAATATCTGTTAAAACTAAGGTATAACGGTCTGTAGTCGCTCTTTCTAGCTCTATATCCCCAAGCGTTAATTCAGCTCTCGCCCCCAAAGGGATAATTAAACTATGCGCGCCAGGTTTCACTTTCGCTACATATTTGTTATTAATCATTTTGGTATTAAACTGCGCCAAGTCATCGCCTTTTAAAGAGAATACAGAGGTCTTATTCTGATTCACTACATCAATTCCGATGAGAAAAGAGCCATACACGTCGACACCTTCAATTCTAAAAACTTCAAAGCTTAATGTTTCATTGTTAATATGGGCATTAGAAATTTCAATTTTAGGCTTTACAGATTTATTGTGTAACGTACCCCAAACGCCGCCATGGAAGTATTGGTTTGTAAATAAAGTTAAACCCAATATGCCTACAGCGCCAAAAAGAGTAACTCTAGAAACCAATTTTTCTGCTATTGGAAGAGGACCAGAACCCAACCACTTAAATATCGTTTTTTTGGTAAACGGAGACTCTTTCTGCATAAAGTAATGATCTAAGGAATATTTTCCGCTTCCTGTTAAGAACAATGTAAATCCTGTTGCGATTCCCAAAACTCCAATTTGCCATTCGTCGAGACAGGTCGTGCCAATCCATCCAGATCCTAATAGAATTCCCATAGCCAAACCAAACACACCTAAACTCATTAAACGCGTAAATAGTCCAAGCATGATTAATAGTCCAACAATGCCTTCTATAATTGTAAAACTAGCCATGGCCCACCACAGTGAATCTGGGTTTTCAACGAGATGAAGAATTATAGGTTTAATACCTAGAGCGTTTGGTAAAAAATGATTGAATTTTTCTCCAATATAACCTGCTGTTTCCGGATCTAATTTATTTGCTAATATTAATCTGCGCCAGAAGGCAGAAAAATAAGTCCACCCCACAACTAAACGTAAGCTGAGTGTGAACATACCAGCCGTAGTATACGACTGCGATATATTTGTATTCATAACTGTATATTTTGTAAAATAAAAAATGTTTTAAACGTATTAATCCTTACGTTAAAATGACATCTTTCTTATTTTTATACAAAATGTAAAGTGGAATTTTTAATGGGCGTACTTGTTTACTTTGTGCCCAAAAAAGAATTGGTTGCTTTAAATCTGCTATAGATTCTGCAACAACGTACTTTGATTTTAAAGGTAATAATCCAGCAATCTTGCCTTGCGCATTATTATAATCTGAAGTATTTAATTGTGAGGTCTCAGGTGTCTCACAGCTCCTATTTAATTGAGCTATTTTACTTTTACTAGTAACTTCTGTTTGTTCCAGTTGTAAAACGAATTGCAAACTAGTCCTAACCGAACAAGGAGATAACAACAAGAGTATTCCCAGACTAAAAATCTTGAAAAATTGTATGAATAAATGCTGTGATTTTACTTGGGCCATCTCAGGCATAAAAATAGAAATTGTTAGCGCTCAAACCGGTATTCCCTTGTTAAATTTATGACAAAAAAAACGTATTAGGATATCGCTAACACGTTAGTTACTTTAATTATAAGATTACAAGATCTAATTATTTAATCAATTTATCTTCATTTTCTTTCTCCTCTATTTCTCGAGCTTTAGATAGCGAGCTTGCCACAAGACCGGCTGGAATGGTTACAATACCGACTCCAATTATTAAGATGCAAAAAGTAAATATTTTTCCTCCCGCAGTAATAGGATACACATCTCCATAACCAACTGTTGTAAGTGTAACTACCGCCCACCACGCACTATGAAATATAGAAGCAAAAGCTTCCGGTTGCGCTTCGTTTTCGAAATGATAAATTCCTGCTGAAGCGATAAACACAAATATTCCTGTGACAATTAAAAACAGAATAATTTCTTCTCTAACAAGTTTTGCTGCCAAATGGAATCTGTGTAATGCTTTATTATAACGGATAAGCTTTAAAGCTCGGAATATTCTAAACACTCTAAAGGCACGTAAAGCTCTAAAATCTAAAGTTCCGTTTAAGTAAAATGGTAAAATTGCCAATAAATCTATAATACCATAAAAACTAAAAATATATTTTAGTGGTTTTTCGGCCACATAAATTCGCAACAGATATTCTATTGAAAATACAATCACACAGAACATTTCAAAAAAGTCGAGAAAAGCTCTTGTCTCTTTAGAAATGTTAGGTAAAGTTTCAATTGAAAATGCAATAAGAGAAAATAAAATTAAAACTTGTATAAGATAATCGAATAACTTGCCTTTCTTCGTTGTATTATCTTCTACAAGTACTCTTAATTTTTCTCTCATATTTTTATTAAAACAAATTTAGGACTAAACACTACATACGTTCAGGAACTTGAATCCCTAATAAATTAAATGCATTTTTTATAGTTGTAGCCACTGCTTGAGCTAATTGTACTCTAAATATTTTTTCGTCTAGATGATCTGCTCCTAAGATAGACACATTCTGGTAAAAGGAATTAAACTCCTTTACTAAATCGTAAGTATAATTCGCAATTATCGCAGGACTGTATTGTGTTGCTGCCAATTGAATGGTTTCAGGAAACAGTTGTAATTGTTTTAGCAACGATTTTTCTTTCTCGTGTAAATCAATTTTAGGTGTATCGACTGTGTAATCGAAATCTGCTTTTCTAATTATAGACTGAATTCTCGCATACGTATACTGAATAAACGGTCCTGTATTTCCTTGAAAATCGATAGATTCTTTAGGGTCGAATAAAATACGTTTTTTAGGATCTACTTTTAAGATGTAATACTTTAAGGCACCAAGACCAATTGTGCTATACAATACGTCTTTTTCGTCTTGAGAATATCCTTCTAGTTTACCTAATTCTTCAGAAATTTCTCCTGCTGTTTCTGCCATTTCAGAAATTAAATCGTCGGCATCGACAACAGTTCCTTCTCTACTCTTCATTTTTCCGCTTGGTAAATCTACCATTCCATAACTTAAGTGAAATAGGTTTTTAGACCATTCGAATCCTAATTTTTGTAAGATTAAGAACAAGACTTTAAAGTGATAATCTTGCTCGTTACCAACAGTATAAACCAGACCTCCAACATTTGGATAATCTTTTATACGCTGTATGGCTGTACCAATATCTTGTGTCATATACACCGCTGTACCATCTGAACGTAAAACAATTTTCTCGTCTAAACCTTCATCCGTTAAATCGCACCATACAGATCCGTCTTCCTTTTGGAAAAACACTCCCGTTTTTAAACCTTCGGCAACAAACTCTTTCCCTAATAAATACGTATCACTTTCGTAATAATAACAATCGAAATCGACTCCTAAATTTTTATAAGACACTTCAAAACCATCGTACACCCATTGATTCATGGTTTTCCAAAGTGAAACAACGTCTTCGTCTCCAGCTTCCCATTTTAATAACATATCTTGTGCCGCAAGAAGAATTGGTGCTTGCTTTTTAGCATACTCTTCAGAAAGTCCTTCAGCTTTTAAAGCTTCTATTTCTTTTTTATATTCTTGGTCGAATTTTACGTAGTAATTACCGACTAGCTTATCACCTTTTAAACCTGTACTTTCTGGTGTTTCCCCATCTCCAAAACGTTTCCAGGCCAACATACTTTTACAAATATGAATTCCTCTGTCGTTTATAATTTGAGTTTTATATACGTTTTGCCCTGAAGCTTTTAAAATTTCAGCGACACTATATCCTAATAAATTATTTCTAATATGCCCAAGGTGAAGTGGCTTATTGGTGTTTGGCGAAGAATATTCTACCATAACAGCCTTAGCGTCTTTTACAGGAGTTACATATCCAAAAGTAGGTTCGGCTTTAATACTATTAAACCAATTCTGATAGTAAGAATCTGCAATTACAATATTCAGGAATCCCTTAACAACATTGTATCCGGTAACAGCTTCTACTTCTTTAAGTAAATATGCTCCAACAGCCTCACCAATTTGAACTGGATTTCCTTTTACAACGCGTAACATAGGAAAAACAACTACAGTAATATCTCCCTCAAACTCTTTACGAGTCGATTGAAACTCTACAGTTTCTAATTCGGCATTATAAATGGATTTTATGGCTTGTTTGACGTGTTGCGACAAAGACTCTTGTATACTCATTACAATTGATTTAATTAAGAGCGCAAAGATACTATTTTTATCACATTAAAGGGAAATATTGTAATATGGAAACGGTATTAAAACATTTCCAACCGACTAAAAACCCCAAGAATAACCGAGGTTTTTCTATTAGCCTCTAATTATCTCCTCAAAAATTAAGCTTGAGGTAAAAATATTTCAGCCATCATACAACGTGCACTACCGCCACCGCAAGCCTCTATTGTATCTAAAGAACTATGCACTATTTTACAGTGTTTTGTAATGGTATTAATTTGAGTTTCTGTTAAAGATTGATATGCAGAACTACTCATTACTAAAAACAATTCATCGTTTGTTCCTCGAACTTGAAGCATATTCCCTGCAAAATGTTCGACTTGGGATTCTGTAATCGCAATAACTTCTTTTCCGCTTTCCTTTAAATGTTGTAACACTTGCTTGCGCTCTTTCTTATCGTCTATACTCTCTAAACAAATCACAGAAAAAGTCTCCGCTAGACACATCATTACGTTTGTATGGTAAATTGGTTTTCGCGCTCCATCTACCGTTTGATAGGCTGTAAATACAACTGGAAAATAATCAAAATCTTCGCAAAACTCTATAAACAAATCTTCGTCGGCTCTAGCAGATAAAGCACAATATGCTTTTCCATTTATACGATCTAATAGTAAACTTCCGGTACCTTCTAAAAACAAGCCTTCCTCTTCGGCGCTTGTATAATCAAGTACATCGTTAATTACAAACCCATTTTCCTCTAAAACATCAAATACATCTTCGCGACGTTCAAGACGTCTGTTTTCTGCAAACATAGGATACAATCCAACCGTTCCATTTTCGTGAAAAGAAATCCAATTATTAGGAAAAATAGAATCCGGAGTATCCAATTCTTTATTATCGTTTATTACGATCACGTGTACCCCAATTGCCCTTAATTTCTCTACAAAATTATCAAATTCTAGCTGTGCCTTAGCATTTACCGTTTCTGGTAAAACACCTTTCATAGCGGTTTGATAGTAATTATTAACAGCGGTCTGTTCATTCATTCTGAAATTAACTGGACGGACCATTAAAATGGTATCTGTAGTATGTTGCATATTTGTGACAAATTTCGAGCAAAATTAGTCTTTTTTCCGATAGGTATACGCTTCTTTTACTTCGCGTTTTGAATTAAAGAAATTAATTGATTCATATTATCAAACTCCAAAGTTGGATAGCCTTTTAACTGGTTATGGATATCGTCTGCAGTGTAACCAAACACATCAAATCCGCCTGCTTTTGCCGCTGTAACTCCCGAATAACTATCTTCTATAACCACACATTCTTCTGGTTTAAATCCCATAGATTCTGCAGCCCATAAAAAAATCGCTGGGTCTGGTTTCCATTTCTGAATAGTATAACAACTAAATAAACGTCCCTCAAACTTATCGAGTAATCCTGTTAATCCTAAATTTAGCCTCATTTTAGCTTCCAGAGCGCTCGATGCCACACAAAATGGTAATTCTAATTTATCGAGCACCTCTTTAATACCTTTAATAGGTTTTATGTGGGCTTTAAAAGCTTCTACACTTAATGTTCTATACTGAGTCTCGAAATCTTCTGGTAACGGCTTATCAATTAGGTCTTCAATTTTCTCGATACATGCATTCATAGAACAGCCTTTAAACAATTTAATGGCTGCATGCACATCTAAATTTGCACCATATTTATTGGCTAAATCAGATAACACCCCATTACTTAGGGCTTCACTATCTACCAGAACGCCATCACAATCGAATATTACACATTTATATTTACTCATAATTATGGAGTTGTAGAGGACACTTGTAATACTTTCCCATTATAGAAAGCATGACCTGTTAATGAAAAATTAAAAATATAACTCGCCATACCTTCTGCTGTTGTTGGTGCGATATAACCAGGAAAGGCGTCCTCGAGCATTTCTGTTTGCACGGCGCCTAAAGCCAATACATTAAATGCAATTCCGGAATCTTTATATTCTTCTGCCAAGAGTTCTGATAACGTAATTACGGCACCTTTACTAGAACTGTAAGCTGCTAATCCGGGGAATTTCATACTTCCCTGAATCCCACCCATAGAACTCACGGTTACCATGTGGCTACCTTTAACCATAAACGGAAGTATGGTTTGTGTTAACTGAGCAACACCAAAAACATTGGCATTATAAACAGTTAGAAAGTCGGCTTTTGTCAATTCTGAAAATGGTTTATTAACCAAAGCTCCTGCATTATGAATTAGAACATCGACTTGTTCCCAATTTGATTTTACGTAAGTCTTTACTTTTTCATAATCGGCGTCGTTTTCTAGATTGAAACTAAAAGTACTGACATTCTTAAGTTTCAAATCTGATATCGGTTTTTCATTTCTCGATAAAGCTAACACCTGATGTCCGGCTTCAGCAAAATACTTTACGAGTTCTAGTCCGATGCCACGACTTGTTCCTGTAATAATAACGTTTTTCATAATGTAATATGCGGGTTAAATATTCAAAATAATACCTATAACAAATATACTTGTCCACATTGAATTGACATCGGCTTTTAGTAAGACTTTATATAAAAGCAACATTTTAGGTATAAAAAAAGCCATCACAAGGATGGCTTTTTTAAATATGTTTTAACTCCGATTATAATAACATCGAAATTGGGTTTTCAATATATCCTTTTAATGTTTGAAGGAATTGAGCTCCAGTAGCACCATCGATCGTTCTGTGATCGGCAGCTAAACAAAGTTTCATAGTATTACCTACTACAATAGCTCCATCTTTTACAACTGGTTTTTGAACAATTGCTCCAACAGAAAGAATTGCTGAGTTAGGTTGGTTGATAATAGACGTAAATGAATCTATACCGAACATACCTAAGTTAGAGATAGTAAATGTACTACCTTCCATTTCTTCTAAAGATAACTTCTTAGTTTTAGCTTTGATAGCATATTCTTTAACAGCAGCACCAATTTGCGTTAATTTGCGTTGATCTGCAAATTTTACAACTGGTACAAGAAGACCATCTTCAACAGCAACCGCTACACCAATGTGTACGTGGTTGTTTAATCTCATCTTGTCGTCAAACCACTGAGAATTTACTTGAGGATGTTCTTTTAAAGCCATTGCACAAGCTTTAACTACGATATCGTTAAATGAAATTTTAGTATCTGGAACAGCATTTACTTCCTTACGGAATGCAATAGCATTGTCCATATCAAACTCAACATTTAAATAATAGTGAGGTGCAGAGAATTTAGATTTCGCTAAGTTCTTTGCAATCGCCTTACGCATGTTCGAGTTTTTAATTTCTTCAAAACTCTCTTCTGAGGCAGGTGCAGCAGTTCCGGCAGCGGCAGCAGGCGCAGCAGCTTTAGGCACGAAGTTTTCAACATCACGTTTAATAACACGTCCACTTTCTCCTGAACCAGGTATGTCTGCGATATTAAATCCTTTTTCTTCTGCAATTTTCTTAGCTAACGGAGACACGAATACACGTCCGCCATCGTTAGTCGCTTTAGGCGTTGCTGCTGGTGCGGCAACTTTAGCAGCAGGTGCGGCTTTTGGAGCCTCTGCTTTTGGAGCGGCAGCTTTAGGCGCTTCTGCCTTAGGGGCAGGAGCAGCAGGTGCTGCACCAAAATTACTAGCTACACCAGAAACATCTGTTCCTGCAGGGCCAATAATTGCTAATAATGAATCTACTTTTGCAGACTCTCCTTCTTGTAATCCAATATATAATAAAGTTCCTGAGTTGAAAGATTCGAATTCCATAGTGGCTTTATCCGTTTCAATCTCTGCAAGGATATCTCCTTCTTCTACAGTATCACCTTCTTTTTTCAACCAAGTCGCAACCGTACCTTCTTCCATGGTATCACTTAAACGAGGCATAGTAACCACGATAACACCTTCTGGAAGTTCTGCACTTTCTGTAGACGCTGCAGGAGCTTCTTCTGTTGGTGCTTCAGTTGTTGTTTCTTCAGTTGCAGCTGGTGCACTATCACCACTAGTTAGTGCAGAAATGTCTTCACCTTCTTCACCAATTATAGCTAATAATTCATCTACTTTAGTTGTTTCTCCTTCTTGGACACCAATATAAAGTAAAGTACCTTCATGGAACGATTCAAATTCCATTGTTGCTTTATCTGTTTCGATTTCCGCAAGGATATCACCTTCAGATATTTTATCTCCAACTTTTTTCAACCACGTTGCAACAGTACCTTCTTCCATGGTATCGCTCAAACGAGGCATGTTAATAATTTCAGCCATAGCTTATATTTTATGTTGTAAAAATGGATAATCTTCTTGTTCGTAGACAACATCGTACATTACACTCTTATCTGGATAAGGAGACTCGTCTGCGAATTTTTCACATTCAAGTACACGTTTTTTAACGTCTGCATCGATCTTTTTAAGATCTTCTTCTTTCATATATTTCTTAGAAAGAATAATATCCTTTACTTGTGTTATAGGATCTATTTTCTTGTACTCTTCTACTTCAGCTTTTGTACGGTAATGTTGTGCATCACTCATTGAGTGACCTCTATAACGGTACGTTTTTAATTCTAAGAAAGTTGGTCCTCCTCCGCTACGAGCTCTCTGAATAGCTTCGTCGAAAGCTTCAGCAACTTTTACTGGATTCATTCCATCTACTGGTCCACAAGGCATTTCGTACCCTAAACCTAATTTCCAAATCTCTTCGTGAGAAGCGGTACGCTTAACCGAAGTTCCCATTGCATAACCATTGTTTTCGCAAACAAAAACAACTGGTAAATTCCATAACATCGCTAAGTTAAATGTTTCGTGAAGTGATCCTTGACGCGCAGCACCATCACCAAAACAACAAAGTGTAACGGCATCGCTACCATGATATTTATCACCAAAAGCAATACCTGCACCTAAAGGAATCTGTCCTCCTACAATTCCATGTCCTCCATAAAAACGGTGTTCTTTTGAAAAGATATGCATAGATCCACCTAAACCTTGAGATGTTCCTGTTGCCTTTCCAAATAATTCTGCCATAACACGCTTCGGATCCACTCCCATACCAATAGGCTGTACGTGGTTTCGATAGGCGGTTATCATTTTATCCTTAGACAAGTCCATAGCATGTAATGCACCTGCTAATATGGCTTCTTGTCCGTTGTATAAATGTAGAAATCCTCTTACTTTTTGTTGAATGTATACTGCAGCTAGTTTATCTTCAAACTTTCTCCAAAACAACATGTCTTCATACCATTTAATGTATGTTTCCTTTGTGATTTTTTGCATGAGTAGCGTTAATTTAAAAACGAGAAACAAAAGTAACACATTCGTGGTTAACCAAAAAGCTGAATCTCGTAAAAATTACATAAAAATTTATAAAACTGATTTTTCAAAGACTAAAGGTAATAAATTTGCTAAAGACTTAGAACGCATTACCTCTCCAGACTCTCCCATAAAATAAATATCTATTGGTAGCTCTTGATTAATTTCATATTCCAAAATGGCTTGTCTGCACGCCCCACAAGGCGGTATTGGCGTCGTGGTTTTATTTTTAACAGACCCAGCGATAATAGCCATGCGCACTATTTTAGCGCCCGGAAATTGCGAGCCAGCATAGTAGATTGCTGTACGTTCTGCACATAAGCCCGATGGATAAGATGCATTTTCCTGATTATTACCTGTTACAATCTCGCCGTTATCTAATAAAAGGGCTGCACCTACCAAAAAATTTGAATAAGGTGCGTAGGCACGTAAACGCGCTTTAACGGCTTCTGCCATGAGTTCTGAAACGTCTTTTGGAAGTTCGTTTACATTCTCGTACACTTCAAATTGCGTTTCTATTTTTTTTATCTTCATTAAAAAACATCTTAAGTTGTCTTTCCTAAAGGTATAAAACTATTTAAAACAAAAAAAACTATTGCTAGACACAATAGTTTTTAAAATTTTAGTATTTAAAATCCGGTTTAGTATTCTCTATAAGTACCGGCTCCTAAGTTAAACGTTAAAGAAAAACGTAATGTATTCTCTAACGGACTCTGTATTTTTGAAGTCGAGAATAAGTATGATAAATCTATATTAATCACATTGTATTTAAAGCCTGCTCCTAGGGCTAAAAACTGACGTGCTCCTTTATTCTCTGCTTCATGGAAATACCCCATTCTAAACCCAAAAGAATCTTGATACATGTACTCTGCACCTAACGCCCATGTAAACTCTTGCATTTCTTCTTTAAAACCTCCTGGAGCATCCCCAAACGATTGGAACATACCTTTCATAAAGCTTACATCATTAGATTCACCTTGGTATATAACACCATTATTTGTAGATTCTTGACTTCCTAGTGTGTCGATACCTTCGTCGTACACACCGTTTCCGTTTTCATCTGTATATTGGTATTCCGTCCCCATAATTGGAGGTGTTGGTACTAATAACTTAGTTACCTCTGTGGTTACAGAAATGGTATTATATTCGTCTAAAATAAAATCGAAACCTCCTCCTAAACGTAAAGTTGTAGGCTGAAAGTTTTCAACACCTTCTTCATCATATTTAAATTTAGGCCCAACATTTTGAATGGCAAATCCCCCTCTCCAACGACCATTAAAATCGTTGTAAGCTTCTTCTTCACTCTGGTAATACCCACTTATATCTACTCCAAATGTACCTGCAGCAGAAGCATCATTATTACCTAAATTTAGCCTTAAATCTGAACGCATATAACGCATCGCAACTCCCATTGAGAATTGATCACTTAATTTTAATGCATAAGAAACATCTACAGCTAATTCGTATGGTTTTACATCATAAGGTATAGAATTTGCATTATCTACAAACTCGATCTCTCCTAAAGAAAAATATCTAAAACTTCCTGCAAAGGCACTTCTCTCGTTTATACGATTATAATACGTAAAACTTCCTAAAAATATATCGTTTACTAAACTACTTAAATACGGCGTATAACTTAAAGCTACCCCTTGTTTTGCTTCTGAAAACGCATATTTTGAATTGTTCCATTGTTGAGAAAATCCATCTACAGAGGTTGCAACCCCCATATCTCCCATAGATCCAGCTCTAGCATCGGCTGCGATTAATAAAAATGGCATTCCAGTAGTGATAACTCTAGAATCGTTAGCGTTTGGAATTATTACTGTTGGATTTTGTGCGTGAACATTAATGGCTAGTAAGACAAAAAGAATTGCTAATAGTGTTGTTTTCATTTAAATTGGTTTATTTAACAAATATATATTTTTATTATAGGATAACAAGTTTCTCTATTTTTTCAACTGTTTTATTAAGGGATACAGATCTTACTTTAAGCTTATAAATGTATACCCCTTTTCCTATTTTATCTCCAAAATCATCTCGGCCGTCCCAAACAATATCTCGTGATAAAGATGATGTACCATTATTACTTGTCTGACCATTAATTGTTCTTACCAATTTCCCTGAGACAGTGAAGATTTGTATAGAAACGTCTAAAGGGCCCGAACTATTGTGGTTAAACCAAAATTCTGTGTAATTTACAAACGGATTAGGATAGTTTAATACATTTGAAATTACCAGTTCTTCATTTTGGTTATGCACTACAAATTGAATTTCGGATATGGAAGAGTTGTTGTAAACATCCCATGCTTTTACAGTTAAAGTGTGTAATCCTGATTCTAAATTCTTAAATGGATACGTCACCACACCTCTTTGATAATCATCTACTTCTGTCTGATAATAATCATTTAAAACATATGGATTTGTTTCATCCCCGTCGATAATTGCTACAATATCATGTCCGATTCCACTCGCTGTATTTATACCGTTTTCATCTTCTAACTTTACCAATAAAGAAGGCGATTCGTTTGTTATGCCTCCCGTTACAAAATTTTCATCGTTCATGTATAAATTTACAACGGGTCCAATATTATCTTCGGCCGCATTCTCGTTTATACCACCTACTTTTATCGTATTTATACTTGCACCATTCTGATCCTGAATAGGATTAGTTGTTTTCGCGTAAAAACTAACCCGACCATATCCCACAGGTACGCCAATATCTTTTGGCACTACAAAATCGAAATTAAATTTACCCGAGGTTACCGAAGCTTGACCTCTAAAAATAATCTCACCAAGGGTGGTAAAATCCATCACATAATCGATGTCGTTTGCCAATGTAGTTCTATCTATATCTTTATCGTAAATGGTCGATGCTAAGACACCATTATAATCGGTTAATAAATTTCCTGCAGTATCAACAACTTCTCCCGAAAGAGACACTCTTCCTAAAGCTTCCAAAGTATCCACGTCTCCCGAAATAGGTTTACCATTAATTTCGGTTAATTTTATATTAGGTTCAGGTATGGCTAGTTTCATCGCAGGATCTCCAATGTAAAACACTAAATGTCTCTGACTGGAATTGGACACCGCTGGATTTGTTTTAGTTAAACGTAACGCTTCTGCCATAGACGGATATTCGTTATCAGAATAACTATCGGTGCTATTATAAGAAAATAGATATTCACTTAAAATTGTATTAAAATCTATACCCACACTAACAAAAATCTGACGGGTTGTGGTAAGCAAACTTATGGCTCCTCCATTAGCATTCCAATACGTAACCTCTCCTGCTGTTTCCCGTAACGGATTGTCGAAACGCGTAAACTCGCAAGTCACCGTAATAAAGCAATTCATTTTATAGGTATTGGTTAATGCCTGTGCATCCGGTTGTTGAAAGATACGCTCGTGAGCCAATCCATCTTCTCCCCCATGACCAAAATAATTCACCACTAACGCACCCGTTTCCATAGCATTTACCATAGCCTCGTTTACCGCCGGATAGCGATCTCCTCCCGCAGAAGATTCTTGCTCGTAAGCATCAGAATGAATCTTAGTTACATTTATAAACGGTTTTTTTTCCGAAATTTCATCGGCTATACTATTTGTTGTTTCCTCAAGAATAAATTCCCACGATTCATCGACATCGTCCGAAACCATAACCACACTATTACGCCATCTTCCATAAGACGGTTCACTATAATAGCGTTCAATTTTATCGACCATGGTTTTTGCTTGACTTGGATTATCGGCAAGAATTCTCCCCACTGCAATATCTAAACGATCTGAGCTTGCCATGGTGCCCTCATTTTCGTCCATCATACCATAAAAGTCATCTGAAATAAAAGAACTTGTTAAACTAAAACTCGAATACGCATGCCATGATGGAACGTAGTTCTGATTATTAGATAAGCGCCCTTTATAATCGTAAGAACTATCTCCAAACATGCATAAATACTTTACGGCTTTGTCTTGTGAACTGGCATTGTCGTAAACATATTTTACAAAATTTCGAATGGCTACAATATCTTGATTTCCCGAAGTAAACTCGTTATATAACTCTTGTAAGGTGACCACTTTTACATTTAAACCATATTGTGCTTTATTAATTTCACCCAGACGAAGCGCTTGCGTATAGTAATTAGCTGGCGCAACTATAATATAATCTACATCTTGAAAATTTCCGTTTTCGTCTAAAAAAACAGATCCTTTTAAATCCTGATTATCTACTCTAGAATTTGAATCGCGCTCAGGCGAATAATAGTCTGAAGACGTTACCGCCACAAAAGTTTCTAAATTACCAGCAGGACGTTTAAAACTAAACACCGCTTCTGAGGTCGTATTTGGTAATGCAGAAATAGAAAACGGATTGGTAACATTCCAAATTTCAGACATGTTTGAAGCATTTTCTATACTATACTCCACCACTCCACTACTTGAAACAACCTGATTATTATAAAATCCAAATTGCTTGCCGTAAAATCGTAAAGCACGCGTCGCTTCTAACGAAATATAATCGATATAGCCTAAAGCACTTGGGTTACCTAGTTTATCGTAAGTTAAAGCTACTGTAATTTCTGAGCTATTACTCTGAATATTTCTTACCATATAAGCTTCACTGGCATAAGACGGATCACTAGATCCACTTAAACTTAAAACACCTAAAGACGAACCATTTACAGACACATCGAAGGTAGAACGAGTATCTGAAGTTGATGCAACATAGGTTTTAAACGCTATAGGTTCGGTAGTCACTAAATCTGGCACATCGAATTTAAAAGACTTTTGCAAAGTCACATTAAAGCGGTCTCCAAACCAGCGACGCCCAACACTTACCAAATTATAGTCGTCTGTTTCGTGAAACAGATAGGTCTGGTGGGTATCTACAGTGAGAGTCGCAGGATTAGTAGAACTTACAAAGGGCTGAATCCGGCGCCCGTCGTTTCCATCGACTTTTAAAAAATAAGACGTTCTATCGGTATAGCAGTTTATGTTTGTGTTACTTTCGGCATTATATCCTTTTGGCCCTACAGCGTAAAACAAGATATAATCGTCATCGTCAAATGCGCCGTCTTCTTCTCCTATTACTTTTATTGCATTTTCGGTAATATCGAAATATTGAGTTTCCGAATTTCTATAGGCCATCATTTGTCCACCATTACCATAAATCTTTAGCTGTTTCGGGTTTATACTATTTACATTCACTCCTAAATCTTGTAAAAAAGATTTGGACAACTTGTAAACACCTGTGGTATCGATATAAAACTTATACCATTCTCCCGTTTTTAAAACAGAACTATATACACTATTAGTAGATGCAACAGCTCTACTCGTACTACTACGAGCATCTGTTGTGGCATACGACAACGTAAAAGATGTAATTTTTTTAAATGTATTTTCGCCATCCTTAATAATAGGAGACATTTCTAAAATGCCGTAAGATTTAAAGCGCGCTTCGGATTTAGAAAGTTGAAATTCCAATGCCTCTGGAATTGTAGAAATATCCAGTCCTTTCAATTCCGATTTCGAGATTGAAGCGTAAGTAATATCTTCCAATTTGGCCGAATTCTCATTTAAAGCTGTATTTAATTCCCATTGCGCCACGAATTTCAAACCCTCTTCAACACTAAAATCAAAATTCTCTGCATTAAACCCCGGAACTTGAATCGTAAATCGACCTGAAGTTATTGTATTGTATCCTTCCCAATTTAATTGAAATTGTTTTTGTTGAGAATACCCTATAAATGAAAGGAATAAAAGAAGTAAAACGGTTGTTTTTTTCATTATTAAAATAACGTTTAACATACAATAAAATTATAAAACCTCAGTTTTAATTTAAGAAACGATCCAAAAGTACAATAATATTTTAGTAAAAGAGTGTTATTAGGATACTCAAGAACATGAATATCAGCAGAAAAAAATCATCGACGTAATGACTAAAAATCAGGTTAAAACGCATTTTTTTTTAATTCAAAAACATCTTTAACGCTTGCAGTATGCGGTTAAATTCATATATTGCGGCACTAAATAAAACATTTTGCTTACTCAAAAGTATGAATATGAAAAACATAGTAACTATAAAGGGCATGTTAATCTTAACACTCGCTTTAGCCGCTATTAGCTGTAAAAATTCTGATTCGAAGAACAGTTCGAGGGCAACCGGATGGGAAATTAATTCGAAAGATGGAGGTTTTCAATACAATACGCAGTATAGAGAACAAGAAACAGCTCCTGGATTGGTGTTTATAGAAGGAGGAACTTACACTAAAGGTCAAGTTCAGGACGATGTTATGCACGATTGGAATAATACGCCAACACAGCAACACGTTCAGTCTTTTTATATGGACGAAACAGAAGTTACTAATGTGATGTATCTTGAGTATTTAGATCATTTAAAGCGTGTTTTCCCTCCATCTACCGATGGTTTTAGAGCCATATACAATGGTGCATTACCAGATACTTTAGTTTGGAGAAACCGATTGGGATATAACGAAGTTATGACCGACAACTACTTACGTCATCCTGCTTACGCAGAATATCCTGTAGTTGGAGTAAGCTGGATCCAAGCTGTAGAATTTTCTAAATGGAGAACAGACCGTGTTAACGAATATAACTTAGCTAAAGCTGGATACCTAGACAAAGATGCTGTACGTTCGGAAACAACTGCAACTTCAAACTTTAGTACAGGCGCATACATAAACGCACCATCACAAACTTTTGCTGGAAACGAAGAAATTAAAACGATTAGTAGAGCAGGAAATGTAAGAACAGATGCAGATGGCAACGAAACTAATATTTACGCCACTCGTGAATCAGGTATACTTACACCATCTTACAGACTACCTACAGAAACAGAATGGGAGTATGCAGCACTTGGACTTTCAGAATTAAGAGAATACAATACGTATAGAGGTAGAAAAAAATATCCATGGGACGGACAATACACACGTTCTTCAGAACGTAGATCACTGGGAGACCAAATGGCAAACTTTAAACAAGGTAAAGGAGATTACGGTGGAATTGCTGGTTGGTCTGATGATAATGCAGATATTACAGCTGCCGTTAAAACTTACGAACCAAATGACAACGGACTTTACGATATGGCAGGAAATGTTGCCGAATGGGTAGCCGATGTTTATCGTCCAATAGTAGATGACGACTTTAACGACTTTAACTACTATAGAGGTAATGTTTACACAAAAAACGCTATTAACGAAGACGGAACAGTACAAATAGTAACTCCAGAAAACGTAGTTTACGATACTTTAAGTAACGGAAAAATTGTAGCAAGAAATTTACCTGGAGATTTATTACAAATTCCTATCGACGAAGATGACACGTACTTAAGATCTAACTTCTCTACAAGTGACAACCGTGACTTTAGAGATGGAGACAAACGTTCTTCACGTTATTATGCAGATTTTAATGATGATGATTCAAAAACCAACAAGATGTATCATTCTCCTAAAAACACCGTAACTAGAGACTCGGCTGGAAATATTATTAGAGAATACGATAAATCTAACAACAAGACATCTTTAATTAGCGATGAAGTTCGCGTATATAAAGGAGGTTCTTGGAAAGATAGAGAATACTGGTTAGATCCTGCACAGAGACGTTATTTCCCACAAGATATGGCGACAGATTACATCGGATTTAGATGTGCAATGTCTAGAGTAGGTTCTAAAACAAGATCAGCGACAAAGTCAAAAAATTAAACAGAAATATCAATTCTATTTTAAAAGTCCTAACCTAGTGTTAGGACTTTTTTTATACTTTTATATTATGAAAACATCAGATTTACACACCCTGTTTTTAGAGTGTAATGCAATATGCACAGACACCCGATTAGTAAAGAAAAACGACCTTTTCTTTGCTTTAACAGGCGATAATTTTAACGGGAATACTTTTGCTAAAACCGCATTGAATAACGGTGCTAAATACGCCATAATAGACGATTCTGAATACCACATTCCAGGACAAACTTACTTGGTTGACGATGTACTAGAAACGCTACAACATTTAGCTTCTTTTCATCGCGATTATTTAAACATTCCCATTATTGCGCTTACCGGAAGTAATGGGAAAACCACAACCAAAGAGCTTATTAATGTGGTCCTTTCTCAGAAATACTCTACCACAGCAACTATAGGTAATTTAAATAACCATATTGGAGTGCCCTTAACGTTACTTTCTATGAACGACAAAACCGAAATTGGTATAGTTGAAATGGGCGCAAATCACCTTAAAGAAATCGAAACGCTTTGCGCTATAGCAAAGCCTAATTTTGGATACATTACAAACTTCGGTAAAGCCCATTTAGAAGGTTTTGGAAGCCTTGAAGGCGTTATTCAGGGAAAATCGGAACTATATACCTTTTTAAAATCTACTCATGGCCTCGCTTTTATTAACGCTAAAGACGACAAACAACTGGAAATAACATCGGATATTAAAACCGTTTCCTTCGGCGATCTTACTACGCAAACTAAAACTATTATCGATCTTATAACCGCAGATCCTTTTGTAGTTAGTCGCTACCAAAATATGCAAATTGAAAGTCAGCTTATAGGCGCATACAATTTTACAAATATTTCTGCAGCTATTGCTATAGGTTCTTATTTTGAAGTGTCTCACACCGACATTAAACAGGCTATTGAAAGCTATACCCCATCAAATAACAGGTCTCAAATTATAACAAAAGGTAAGACCAAAATAATTCTTGATGCGTATAATGCAAATCCTACCAGTATGAAAGCTGCTCTAGAGAGTTTTCATTTAATAAAAGATGCTAACAAAATTGCTATTATTGGTGATATGTTTGAGTTGGGAGAAACCGCTAAACAAGAGCATCAAAACATTATCGATTTAGCCATTAACTTAAACATAGATAAGTTAATTGTTATTGGAGCATTATTTAATACAACCACAATAACATCAAAGAAAATACAAGCTTTCAATACTTTTGAGGCTTTTAAAGCATCTTTAAACCCATACGACCTAGAACAGTCTACTATTCTTATAAAAGCCTCTCGCGGGATGAAATTAGAACGCATCCTAGATTTAATCTAAGCGAAACACTATAATTAGAAATAAAAAAGCTTCTCAAAAATTGAGAAGCTTTTTTATTTGCTTGTGGGCGCAGAGGGATTCGAACCCCCGACCCCTTGGGTGTAAACCAAGTGCTCTGAACCAACTGAGCTATGCGCCCTAATATTATAATTAGGTGTTTCAATACCAATTTGATTTTTTACTAAGCTAAAAAATCACAAAAAAACTTCTCACGTCGAGAAGCTGTTGTGGGCGCAGAGGGATTCGAACCCCCGACCCCTTGGGTGTAAACCAAGTGCTCTGAACCAACTGAGCTATGCGCCCTAATATTAGAATTAGGTGTTTCAATACCAATTTGATTTTTTACTAAGCTAAAAAATCACAAAAAAACTTCTCACGTCGAGAAGCTGTTGTGGGCGCAGAGGGATTCGAACCCCCGACCCCTTGGGTGTAAACCAAGTGCTCTGAACCAACTGAGCTATGCGCCCTAATTATTAGGTGTGCAAATATACACCTGTTTTTGATACTACAAAAACTTTTTTTTATTTTTTTTCAAATTATTTCTGCAACGACAAAAGTACTCCCGCCAACATAAATAAAATCGTCTGATTTAGCATGTAGAAGTGCGCTTTTATATGCTTCATTTACAGAATTATAAACATCGCCTTTAAACCCAGACGCTACAAAACTGGCTTGTAAATCTTTTGCAGGCATTCCTCTTGGCACATCTGGTTTACAAAAATAGTATATGGCCTGTTTTGGTAATAATGGTAAAATCGTGGACACATCCTTGTCGCTTACTACCCCAAAAACCATATGTAATACTTCAAAAGATTCTAATTGCAATTGTTTCATTACTTCTTGAAGGCCTTCTTTATTATGTCCCGTATCGCAAACCACTTTAGGCTGTTCTTGTAATACTTGCCAGCGTCCTTGTAATCCCGTATTTTTAATAACGTTTAACAAGCCTTTTTTTACTTGCGCTTCAGAAATAGCATAACCTAGCAGTCGCATCTCTTCTACCGTTTGCAATACTGTTTTTATATTCTTTTCCTGATAGGTGCCTATTAAATCGCTTGGATAAGTCTTAGAAATATTTTGATCTGCAAACACAATCTTAGATTCTTGCGATTGAGCAATCTTAAGAAAAACAGCTTTTGTGTCTTCCTGAGTCTCCCCTATTACAACGGGAATTTTAGTCTTAATAATGCCTCCTTTTTCTGAAGCTATTTCAGGTAAAGTTGTGCCTAAAAACTGAGTATGATCTAACCCAATATTTGTAATTACAGAAACTTCGGGGGTAATAATATTAGTAGAGTCTAATCGACCTCCCAATCCGACTTCAATAACAGCGATATCGACTTGTTCTTCTTTAAAATAATCGAAAGCCATACCCACAGTCATTTCAAAGAATGAAAGCTTTTGTGCTGCTAAAAACGCTTCATTAGAAGCTATAAAATCCGTTACAAATGTTTCCGAAATTTCGGCACCGTTAATACGAATACGTTCACGGAAATCTTTTAAGTGCGGCGAGGTGTATAACCCGACCTTATATCCAGCCTCTTGAAGAATGGATGCTAACATATGACTCGTAGAGCCTTTTCCATTCGTACCCGCAACATGAATAGATTTAAAATGATGTTCTGGATGATTTAAATGATTTGCTAGCGCTATGGTATTACTAAGATCTTTCTTAAACGCCGATTGGCCTTGACGCTGATACATGGGAAGTTGAGAAAACATCCACTGTACGGTTTCTTGATATGTCATAATTTATTGACCTAAACTAAAATCTATACTTACAAATCCAACTTGTCTTGCTGGTGCATTTGGGTCTGGATTCCATCTGTGAGACATGGCGATTTTTCGAGCGGGTTCGAGCAAACAGGGACTATTATTTTTAGTTCCTTTTACACCTGGAACAGCTTTTATAACCTCGCCTAGTTTATTTACTTCTATTTCGACAACTACCAATCCAGATTCATTACAATCTTGTTTAACGATTTTAAAGTTAGCTTTACCTCTACCATTTAAACCGTAACCAACACCACCGCTTCCAGATCCAGCTCCTCCAAAATAACTCGGAGCATACGGGTCGCCATCTAATTGTCCTTTATCGCCTACTTTATTATCATTCCCTTCACTACCTTTTGCAGTACCGTCGGATTTACTTACACCTCCAATTAGAGCGTCTAATTTCTTTTTCTTCTCTTCTTTTTCGCGTTGCTCTTTAGCCACACGTTCTGCTTCCGCTTTTACTTTTGCATCGGCGATTGCCTTTGCTTTATTTTCAGCATCTTTTTTTGCTTTAGCATCTGCTTCCTTTTGCTTTTTAATGGCTACAGCCTCGGCATTATCCTCGGTCAGTACATTTTCTTTAACTTGAGATGCTTCAGCAGGAAGTGGTTTTACAGGCTCAGGCTCTGTAACGTCTTCAGGTACTTTATTTACATTAACCGGTTCCGATTTAATGGGTTCGTTTGGCTGCACGTTTCCGCTACCAAAATCTGTAGTTCCAAAATTTATTGCTACGCCATATTCTTCAGGCGGATCCATGTAAGGTGGCCCCATAACAAACATTAACAACAAAAGAATCACACTAATTAATAGTGTAATTGTTGCAGAATTGCGTTCATGTTTTGTTTCTAAATATTTCATATTAATCATTTGGACGTACTGCCAAAATCACTTTAAATTTATTTCTATTTGCAATATCCATCACCTTTACCACATGTTCTACAGGGACAGATTGCTCTGCACGCAACACAATAGTAGGTTTATCTTCATTAGCTAAAGCATTTATAATTTCATGTTCTAAAACACTTTCTCCAACTCGTTTTTGATCGATGTAATACGTTAAATCTTTTTTAATACTAACGGCTATGGTTTGTTTATTTTCTGTTTTACCACTGGCTTTAGGTAGCAAAACATCTATAGCATTTGTAGTAACCAAAGTCGATGCCAACATAAAAAAGATAAGTAGCAAGAATACAATATCTGTCATAGACGACATATTGAATTCTGGCGTTACTTTATTTCGTCCTCTAATATTCATATTAAATTGGCTCGTTTAAGTGATCTAAAAATTCTAATGAATTAGATTCCATTTGATATACCACTTTATCTGTTCTAACCACCAAATGATTGTAAGTAATATAAGCTACAATTCCCACGACTAAACCAGCAACTGTTGTGGTCATTGCTGTATAAAGACCATCTGCTAAAAGTTTAATATCTATTTGTCCGCCAGAATTTGCGATTTCAAAAATTGAAAGAATCATCCCTATTACCGTACCTAAGAATCCAATCATAGGTGCGGCTCCTGATATTGTTGCCAAAACACTTACATTCTTTTCTAAACCATAGACTTCAAGACGACCCGCATTTTCTATAGCCGTATTTATATCTTCCAAAGGTTTTCCTATCCTAGAAATTCCTTTACCTATTAATCGAGAAACCGGTGTATTTTGTTGTGCACATAACGTCTGAGCAGAATCTATCTTACCATTGGTTACATGATCTTTAATTTCATTCATAAAATTCCGATCTATCTGCGACGCCGCCTTTATAGCAAATAAGCGTTCAAAATAAATATAAAGTGCAACAATTAATAGAATAAAAAGGAGACCAATAATAAATTGTCCAGCGACTCCCCCGCTGCTGATTAACTCGATTATTGAAAGTGTTTTCTTAACAGGTTCTGTATCTGTTAATACTTCAACTCCTTCTGTAGGATTTTGAATAAGGGCGTTTAACATAAGTTATTTAATAGTTTACTAGATGAGTTATTAACGTTTAAGTTTCTACTTAAGTATATTAAACACACGGTTCTTTTTTTACTATGATTGTTTTCTATACTCTAACAAAAATATCAATTTTATTGAATCTTCCACAACATTATAAAATAAGTAAATTGAGAATTAATTTTTTAACAGAAGAATCAAGCTAAGCGCACTAAAACCGATTGTAAATCCTAAATATTTAACATAATTTAAGGATCCAAAACAGGCGGTACAGACTGTTTTAGCTCTGCTTATCGCGTTTCAAAAGACTAAAATCTCCTGAAAACCGAATTTTAAATGGATTTTGAATGTAAATAAATAACGCCCGTAGAGTGATCTTTACTTGCTCCGGTAACACATTTTAAACAATTAATCTCACCTCGTAATTTTAATATTCCTAGTAATCCAAAAATTAGTGCCTCCTTATATTCTATAACCAATTGATCAGGAATCGTAATTTCGCATGTTGTAAGTGCTTTTAAACGTTCTATTAAAAAAGAATTAAACGCACCACCACCAGTTATTAATAATGATACCGATTTTGTTACCGGTAATATTTTAGCAATTTGAATAGCGATATGTTCTACAAAAGTTCTTAATACATCATGAACATCTAGGTTCTTACTGTCTATTAAAGGAAAAACATGAGCCACAACCCATTCTAGCCCTAATGATTTTGGATAATCGGCTTTATAAAAAGGTAACGCGTTTAATTCGTGAAGTAGATCTGCATGTACCAGTCCTGTAGAAGCTAATTTTCCGCCATCGTCATAATCGAACCCAATTTGCTTAGTGTAATGATTTAATACAATATTCATGGGGCAAACATCGAAAGCAATACGTTCGCCTTTAATTTCTGTAGATACATTTGTGAATCCACCTAGATTTAAACAAAAATCGAAATCTGGAAATAATAAGGCGTCTCCTATAGGTACTAAAGGCGCGCCTTGTCCTCCAAGTTCGACATCTTGAACACGAAAATCGCAAACCACATCTAGCTGTAAAATTTCGGCTAATATTGGCAAATTCCCTATCTGATAGGTATAGCCGTGATCTGGATCGTGTTGCGCGGTATGCCCATGAGAACATACAGCATCAATATGTTTTATATTATATTTCTCTATAAATTGTAATATTAAATGCGCTAAAAGCGTGGTATAGCTTTCATCTATTGCTCTTAACTCCGTTTTAGACTGACTAACCAACGAACTTAACACAGCTAACCAATCCGAGCTATACGCTATTGTTTCAGATTCTATGATGTTATATTCCCAATGATTAGAATATTTAAAGCTCGCATAAATAATATCGACTCCGTCTAAAGACGTACCAGACATGACCCCAATTATATTAAAATTATTTTTTACCATATCTCAAAAATTTAATGTCATTTTTTACGTATTCGCCAATAATAATATATATTTGAGAAGGTCTTTTAATAAATCAACAATTAATTTTACAAATTATGGATTTTAACCTTACCGAAGAACACATTATGATTCGTGATGCTGCTCGTGATTTTGCACGAACAGAATTATTACCAGGAGTAATAGAACGCGATAATAAACAAGAATTCCCTAAACAACAAATTAAAAAGATGGGCGAACTTGGCTTTTTAGGTATGATGGTCGACCCAAAATATGGAGGAAGTGGTTTAGACACGATTTCTTACATTTTAGCTATGGAAGAGATTTCTAAAATAGACGCCTCTGCCTCTGTAGTTATGTCTGTTAACAATTCTTTAGTGTGCTGGGGTTTAGAGCACTTTGGAAACGAAGAACAAAAACAGAAATATCTAACAAAATTAGCAACCGGCGAATCGTTAGGGGCCTTCTGTTTAAGCGAGCCGGAAGCTGGTAGTGATGCCACTTCTCAAAAAACAACCGCCATAGAACACGACGATTATTATCTTTTAAACGGTACTAAAAACTGGATTACTAATGGAAGTACAGCCGACTTCTATTTGGTTATTGCACAAACACATATAGAAAAAGAACATAAAGGTATTAATGCTTTTATTGTTGAAAAAAATTGGGATGGATTTGATATTGGTCCTAAAGAAGATAAATTAGGAATTCGAGGTAGTGATACCCACTCTTTACAATTTAACGATGTAAAAGTGCCGAAGGAAAACAGAATTGGACCAGATGGTTTCGGATTTAAATTTGCCATGAAAACACTTGCTGGCGGACGAATAGGTATTGCTGCACAAGCCTTGGGTATTGCTTCTGGTGCTTACGAATTAGCTTTAAAGTATTCTCAAGAACGTAAAACTTTTGGCACGGCCATTTGTAATCATCAAGCCATTGCTTTTAAACTGGTAGATATGGCAACTCAAATTGAGGCAGCACGTCATTTATGCATGAAAGCGGCTTGGGAAAAAGATCAAAATATGGACTACACCGTTTCCGGTGCGATGGCAAAACTATACGCTTCTCAAGTTGCTATGGACACCACTGTAGAGGCCGTACAAGTACATGGTGGTAATGGCTTTGTAAAAGATTACCATGTAGAGCGCTTAATGCGAGACGCCAAAATAACGCAGATTTATGAAGGCACATCCGAAATTCAGAAAATTATAATTTCAAGACGCCTTATCGGTACAAAATAGGATAAACATTATAGTAAATTTAAAAGTCTAGCTTTACAGTTAGACTTTTTTACATTTATCTAATTAAGGTTTACACTAAATATCCGACTGACTAAAAAAAATAACACATGAAATCTATAAAATTATCCATACTTACACTAATTACGATATTCGCTTTTAGTTGTAAAAACGAAGCTCAAACTAATTCTAAACAAGAAGCCATTAAAAATGCAGAACCAGTAGAGATTGCGTCTACCGAGCATGAAGCTCGTGCTTATTTTGCAAGCGGATGCTTTTGGTGTGTAGAATCTATTTACGAAAGTGTTGTTGGTGTAAAAGAAGTCATTTCTGGCTATTCGGGCGGACACACTAAAAATCCCACTTACGAAGCCAGCAACACCGGAAGAACCGGTCATGCAGAAGCGGTAGAAGTCATTTACGATCCTACTATTATAGATTTTGCAACACTGGTAGATGTTTATTATGGTTCACAAGATCCAACACAGGTTAACGGACAAGGACCAGATCATGGTTCGCAATACCGCTCTATTATATTTTTTCAAAATGATGTGCAAAAGCAGATTATAATGAAGAAAAAAGCACTTTTAGAAAAATCTTTAAATCAGAAAGTTGCTGCAGAAGTCCTTCCATTTCAGAAATTCTGGATTGCTGAGGATTATCATCAAGATTACAAGAAACACCATCCAAATAACGGCTATATCCAAAACGTTTCTGTACCTAGAACAAACACTTTCAAAAAGAAATTTCCTAAATTATTAAAGGAAAATCAATAAAAATCGAAAATAGTTTAAGCATTAACATCTAAACGAGGTGCTCTAAACGTATATAAAGTATAACCATTCCGCGATACGCGTCTATATATATGATGAACGCTTCAGTTGTAAATACAACTGAAGCGTTTTTGTTTGTTATATGTTAATCTCTTCCTCCTTTTAATCGCTAGCGTATTATAATCCTTATTTTTGTACTCTAGATAAACATTTTAAAATTGACTTCTATATCTTATGAATTTCAACTTGAAAAATAAAAATGCTTTGGTTTGTGGTAGCACAGCTGGTATTGGAAAAGCTACGGCTTTTCTTTTAGCAGAAGAAGGTGCAACACTAACTTTAGTTGCAAGAAACGAAGAGAAGCTAAAACAAGTCTGTTCAGAATTACCAAATCCTGAACGCCATACTTATATCGTAGCAGATTTTTCGAATCCAACAGATTTAAAAACTAAACTAGACGAATTTATAAGGACACATCACGGTTTTCATATTTTAATAAATAATACGGGAGGTCCTGCTGCAGGGCCAATCTCCACGGCAACATTAGATGAATTTGAGCTTGCATTTACTCAACATTTAAAATGCAATCAGTTGCTAGCTCAAACTGTTGTTCCTTTTATGAAAGAGGCTACCTTTGGTCGTATTATAAATATTATTTCTACATCTGTAAAACAACCTTTAGATGGTCTTGGGGTGAGTAATACCACTCGAGGTGCTGTGGCCAATTGGAGCAAAACATGGTCTAATGAGGTTGCTAAATTTGGTATTACCGTAAATAACGTGCTTCCTGGAGCAACAGCAACAGATCGCTTATTTGACATTCTTAAAAACACAGCCGAGAACTCAGGCAAAACAGAAGATGATGTGGCCGAAGATTTAAAACAAAACATTCCTGCAAATCGATTTGCGGCTCCCGAAGACATTGCAAATGCCGTAGCTTTTTTAGCAAGTGAACAAGCCGGTTATATTAATGGTATTAATTTGCCGGTTGATGGCGGACGTACTAAAAGTTTATAACATGAAATATTTTATAAGTACACTTATTCTTTTTATTAGCCTACACGCACAAGCGCAATTACAAGTTAGAAACTATACAAATGCTAAAATTAATGAACTCCAAACCATAGAACAAGTTGTGAATTGGATTCATTACGGACAACCAGAGCGAGTGGATCCCAGTTTAGCTAATGACCAAGTTATTGACCGAACGTATTTAAATATTGAATCGGTTTATATTTCTAAAACATATCCTAGAAAAGAAATTACTAAGCAAGATTTAACTACGGTTACAGATTCATCGCCTATAGTTTGGTATGAACGCACTATATTCAAGGAACGAAAAAAGGGTTTAAAACCTGCGTACCAAATTTATGTGGGAATAGATATGTCTAAGTTTCCAAACGAGGTTTTAGATTTATTCTTAAGAAAAGGAAAGCAGGTGATGATGCATAATTTTAAAGAAGAGTAATTTTGTTAAGGCATCCTCCAATTTGTAAAACAATAGTAATTTAGTGTTAGGGATTGAAGTGGCATCCTTTTTTAATTTTTTTCTAATTAAAAAAGATATAACGTAAAGCCCGACTTTTAATTATTCTCTTTTCGAATAATTAAAAGTAACACCCAAAACAATACTTAAAAAAGTAATATTAGAATTTAAGAACATGCATTTTATACCTCAAGAATTGGACGATTACGTAGTGAAACACACGGAAGACGAGCCAAAGTTACTAAAGCAACTTACAAGAGAAACCTATCAGAAAATATTGCAACCCCGTATGCTTAGTGGGCATTATCAGGGACGTATTTTAAGTATGATTTCTAAATTAATAAGACCAACGCATATTTTAGAAATAGGAACCTACACCGGATATTCTGCATTGTGTTTGGCCGAAGGTTTACAACAAGAGGGCACATTACATACTATAGATGTGAATGAAGAACTGTTCGATTTTCAGCGAAAGTATTTTGATGCTTCGGAATACGGAACACAAATTCATCAGCATTTAGGGAGTGCCATAGATATAATTCCGAGCTTAGAACCTGTATTTGATTTGGTATTTATTGATGCTGACAAGGAGAATTATCCAAATTATTTTAATTTAATAGTGGACAAACTTAGGCCTGGTGGCGTTATTTTATCTGATAATGTGCTTTGGAGTGGAAAAGTGATTGAACCTTTAAATCCGAAAGATTTATCGACAAAGGCTGTTTTAGAATACAATACGCTTTTAAAGGAAGATTCTAGAATAGAAACTGTTTTACTATCTGTTCGCGACGGTTTAACGATTAGTAGAAAAAAGTAATTACATCTTGCGACGCACAGAACCTGTAAAGTCTTCTAAATCGTCTTTTACCTGCTTTAATTGGTCTTGAACATCTTTGGTAACAGAGGTATCAATCCCACTTCTATCGGCAGTTTTTGTGATCTCAGATTTAATATCGTTAGTGGCATTTTTAATTTCTTTCATGCCCTTACCTAAACCACGTGCAATATCGGGTACCTTATCGGCACCGAAAACCATGACTACAATAAATAATATAAACATTATTTCTGTACCACTGATAAATAAGAATGTAGAATGTTGTATCACGATGTAAATATACTAAGTGTTTGGTTACAAAAATAAAAAAAAGCCAACTTAAAAAAGTTGGCTTTAACATAATGTTTTAATTAATCTTTAGACTTAGATTTAAAAGCCTCAAATTCACTTGGTTTGGTTTCTCTTGGCCAAGAATTATTTGATGTATCTACATCTGCGGTTTCAAGATCTGGATCTACAGTTATTCCAACTATTTCTTTATCTGAAGCAATTGCTTTACTCACTTCTTTATCGTTTAATCTCCATATTTGTGCTGGATATGTTTCTGTTTTAGACGTACCATCTGCATAGCTATATTCTACAATAATTGGCATTACTAATCCACCTGGTTTTTCGAATGTAACATTATAGAAATACTTTGGCTCTTTTAGTTTTCTACGCTCATCTGGTGTAAAATTGTCCATTATATATTCTTTTAATGTTGTAGAGTTTTCAGTAGTCTTCCCTCCTTTAAGAGATTCCTTAAACTCTTCGCTACCTTCTTCTACCATATATACTAAAGCTGGTAAATCGCTAACTTCCATTCCGTAACGCTTTGCTTGTTCTTTAGTCGCTTCATTAATTTCTGACGATACATAATATTTTTTCACATCTTTAACTCCTATGTCTACATAGTCTGTAGTATAGAACCAACCTCTCCAGAACCAATCTAAATCTACTGCAGATGCATCTTCCATAGTTCTAAAGAAATCTTCTGGTGTCGGGTGTTTAAACATCCAACGACGCGCGTATTCTTTGTAAGAATAATCGAATAATTCACGTCCCATGATGGTTTCTCTTAAAATATTTAAGGCCGTAGCTGGTTTCCCGTATGCATTATTTCCAAACTGATACGTGTTTAATCCTTTTGTCATAATTGGAGCAATATAATCTTGATCGCCTCCCATGTAAGGTACTATTTTAGCAGCAGGACCTCTTCTAGACGGATATTCTGTTTGTCCTGAAGATAATGCACTTGGATAAGCTTCGCCAAAATCTTTCTCTGCAACATACTGTGTAAACGTATTTAAACCTTCGTCCATCCACGTCCATTGACGTTCGTCACTGTTTACAATCATTGGAAAAAAGTTGTGTCCTACCTCGTGAATTATAACACTGATCATTCCAAATTTAACTCTATCTGAATATTTACCATCTTTATCTGGACGTCCGTAGTTCCAACAAATCATAGGATATTCCATTCCTTGATTTTTTGCGTGTACAGAAATCGCTTTAAGGTAAGGGTAATCGAAAGTCATTCTTGAATACGACTTTAACGTACTCGCAACAGCTTTTGTACTCCATTGTTCCCATAATGGGTTTCCTTCTTTAGGATACATAGAAACAGCCATAATGGTTTTTCCACCAATTTCTACAGCCATCATATCCCAAATAAAACGTCTTGAGGTTGCAAAACCAAAGTCACGTACATTTTTAGCATGTAATTTCCATGTTTTTGTATCTGTACTAAATTTTTTCTCTGCAGCTTCTGCTTCCTCTTGTGTTACAATAACAACAGGCTCGTCAAACGATTTTCTCGCTTTTTCATAACGCTTTAGCATCTCTTTAGAGTATACCTCTTTTCTATTTACTAATTCTCCAGTACCATCTAATATATGATCTGCAGGAACTGTAATATTTACTTCAAAATCTCCGAAAGGCAATGCGAATTCGTCACGTCCCCAGAACTGAGAGTTTTGCCATCCTTCTACATCATTGTAAACAGCCATTCTTGGATAGAATTGAGCGATAACATACGCTCTGTTTCCGTCTTCTGGAAAATACTCGTATCCTGAACGCCCACGACCTTCTACGTGATTATTGATATTGTACCACCATTTAATTGAAAACGAATATTTCTCTCCAGATTTTAATGGTTTTGGTAATTCTATACGCATCATGGTTCTATTAATCATGTGCGCTAAATCTTTTCCTTGCGTATCTTTTACAGCTTCAATATTAAATCCGCCATCAAAAGGTTCTGCCATGTAATCTTTTACAAAACTTGCTGGTTGCGATGCTGCGGCAACGCCTCCACCTTCAATTAAAGGTGTTTTAGAATCTTTGGCACGCATGTTTTGATCTAATTGTACCCATAAATAACTTAACTCGTCTGGAGAATTATTGGTATAGGTAATAACCTCAGAACCTGTAATTTTTGCGTTTTTGTCGTCTAGCGTGATGTCCATCTTATAATCGGCTTGTTGCTGATAGTAAGCTGGGCCTGGAGCTCCCGATCCCGTTCTAAACATATTAGGAGTTGAAAACTCCTCGTAAAGCTGTTTAAACTTGTTATTATTAGTGTGACCTGCTTTGCGTTCAGGTGTTTTTTGATCTTGCGCCATAACGCTTGCTGAAATAAAAACAGCAGAAAGAATTAGGTACTTTAGTCTTTTCATAAGAATTGTTTGGTGATTTTTGCCGGAAAAATAACACTTTTATACTGTAAACAGAAGTTTAATCTAATTTTAACAATCCTTTATCATTCGATCCTGTAAGAATAAAACTTTTTTTCTTACCACTTATCTCTAATCGGACTACATTTTGTTGCTCTTCAAATAGGTCATTTAAAACGGTATTCGAAATCTCAAATTCTGATATTGATGCTACTTTAGGAATTTCTATATAACAAATTGCAATGTCGTTATCGTATTCTTTGCCAATAAATTTTAATACAGTCTCTTTACCGTTAATTTGAATTTGAATTTTAGATTTTAGATATTTCTCCAAATAATAATCGACTTTATCCGATTCATTCTTACCGCCTAGACTAATAGAGTCTTCGTAACGCTTACGCATTAAATTTTCCAAATCGTCTATAAAGATTCGCGTTATTATCTGTACAGATTGTTTTTCTTTAACGTATTGGACTTCGGTAATACTTACGTAATATTTATGAATAGTAGTAAAGGCCAATAAAGGCACTAAAAAAATTAAGAAATAATAATTAAGGGGTTTCATCTTTATAATTTAAGCTGTAAATGTAATTAAATTACCCATGTGCTGACAAGGATAATCTTTATTCTGATTTTAGGTTCTTGTTATACTGCATATATTTTTCGTTTAAATACGCCAGAATTTCTATATCACGCTTATCCTTGCATCGCGCTTCAAAATTAGGATCGTCTGAACAGAAGTACCAGAAATCCATCTGTTTCAATTCACTTAATGGGTGTTCACGGAAGAAATCTTCTGAAAGTCGTTGTCTTATATCGTACCTGAGTTGGTTATTTCTTTCAAGTGCTATACGTTTTTTAAGTTTCTTTGTCCTGCCTGTGATACCATTTATTATAGGATCTACAGGAAGCGAACCTCCTAATAATCCTAATAACATTATGGGTTTAAATTCTCCTCCTGCACCACTTAAATCGCGTTCGGCTTTGGTTTTTCTTTTTCCTTTATAGCCTGGAATACCAACATCGTAAAAATTTATATTCCGCTTTGCCTTAGAACTGCCAATATCTAACATTAAGTTACCTGTTAAAATTGTTCCTACAACAACTTCTTCCAACGTATTAATAGCTTCTAAAAGGGAAATATTTAGAGTGTTATTAATAAGAATAGGAGCATTAATTACCACTTCTTTGGTTTTATACTGAAGGCTCGAAAACACAATGGTATCGTTAAGTTTGGCTTCAATAGAATATGCGCCTTTTGCATTTGAAACCGTGAAACGCTTAGACGATTTATTAATAATATGAATATTTTCAAGATCATCTTCCGCAGTAATTGTACCAGTAATCGTTTTAAGATTTTGAGCTTTAACTATAGCCACACTTCCTATGAAGAAATATAATATGAAGTGTGTTTTCATATTTAATTTGAAGGTGATTTTGAATTCAATAGATACTGATTGTATTTTGCT
The DNA here is from genome assembly GCF_056238645.1 of Formosa sp. F44. Next base: position 4,907 of record NZ_JBWDLJ010000006.1, on the reverse strand, counting down.
TTTAGAAACGACAAAACGACAATATCTTTTTTCCCTTTACAACGTTTTTCAAAATAAGGATCGTCCGAGCAGAAGTACCAAAAGTCCATATGTTTATATTCTTCTAAAGGATGTTCGATAAAGAAATCTGCAGAAAGCCGTTGTCTAATTTCATTAATAAGCGCATCGTTACGTTCTAATTTCACATGATTTTTCAGCATTTTTGTTCTGCCACTTAAGCCATTAATAATAGGATTTAACCCAACTACACCGCCTCCAGTTGTGGCTTCTTGTAAGCGTCGCTCTGTTTGGGTTTTTCGTCTTCCTGTATAACCAGGAATGCCGACATCGTAAAAATTAATTTCGGTTTCTGCTGTAGAGTTCCCTACATCTAGCATTAAGTTTCCTGTGAGTATTTTCCCTACTACAACTTCATCTAATGTATTTACAAACTCTTCCAAATTAACTATTATCGCTTTGTTTGCTATCACCGACGCATCAACAATAACACTTAGATCTGCATACTGAATTGAGGAAAACACCAAAGTATCATTTAATTTTACAAGAATTTTAAAATGTCCAGTCTGCGAGGTAATTGTAAAGGTTTTCGATGTTTTATTTATTACATGAATATTCTCTAAATCGACTGCCCCACTAACTATACCTTCTATAGGTACCATTTGTGCCTGTACACTTAAGCTATTTAAAACAATAAAAAGAATCCCAGGAAGAAGACATTTAACTCTAAACATCCTATTTAGATAAAAACACTTTACTTTCTTTAGAAAGATATTCTATCAATTGCATTTCTTGACCTGGTTCTAGTAATCTTGAATCTATATTACGATCTACATGATTAATAAATTCCTCGACCTGATCGTTAGGAATTCCAAAATTTTCGGAAATAAATGAAAAAGAATATATACCACGAAGCCCTAAATTTGCTTCAGTTTCTTTTACTATTTTCTCATTTTTATTGTCTTTCTTTTTAAATAATGGCTTCAAAAAGGTATTCGCAATAGCTACCATATTTAATCCGTTGTAAAACTCACCTTGATTTAATAATGACATATCTGCTTCAGAATGATAATCATCTGCAAATTCATAAGCGCCAATATCATCTATTCCAAAGTTAATGCTTTCCAAATCTGGCTTAAAGGTTTTAAACTTTCCTAAATCTTTAGATAATACACCTGTTAGTCCGTAAGGCATAATAACCACTTCGTTTAAACGATTAATATGTTCTACCAAAAACACAGTAAGTTGCTTAGATTCTAAAATTTCTAAATCTATTTTAACGGTAATAGTTTCGAATTGCAGAGCAGATATTTCAATAATATCCAGTAATCCCACATTAATTTTAAATTCCCCTTTGGCATCACTCACCGTACCTACATTTGTAGTTGTATTATAAATTGTAATTCCCTCAATATCGTCGGTGTCGGCCACTACAATTCGTCCTAGAACTTCCACACGATTTATAGTTTGGGCCGTTAAAGAACCTATAGAAGATAAGCATATAAGAAATAGTAATAATTTTTTCATAAATCAATTTTAAATAAAGTTAAGGACTTATCGGCTATAGAATTTATTAGTGGCATTTAAATTTTTGTTAAAACCATCTATTACTTAAATTTACGATAAATTATCGACGATGAAAAATATGATTATTGCCAGTACCTCTACAATCTATGGTAGTGGCTATTTAGACTATATATTAGAAGAGTTACAATCTCACTTTAAGAATGTAAATACCGTATTATTTGTGCCGTATGCTAGACCAGGTGGTATTTCTCATGACGACTATACAAATAAAGCGAAGGATGCTTTTTCTAAAATTAATATTAAGGTTGAAGGGATACATACTTTTAAGAACACGGCCAAGGCCATAGCGGAAGCAGAAGCCATTTTTGTAGGTGGAGGAAATACATTTGTATTAGTCAGTCAGCTTTATAGAATAAATGCTATGCAACCCTTAGTAGACGCTGTTAATAATGGAACACCATATTTAGGAACTAGTGCAGGAAGTAATATTTGTGGTTTAACTATGAATACAACTAACGACATGCCTATAGTGTATCCTCCAAGTTTTAAAACATTAGGTTTAGTGCCCTTCAATATCAATCCGCACTATCTAGATCCAATTAGCGACAGCGAACATATGGGTGAAACTCGTGAAACCCGAATTAAAGAATTTTTGTCTTATAATACACAACCCGTTATTGGATTAAGAGAAGGAAGTTGGTTACACGTAAACGATAATTCTATTATTCTAAAAGGCAATTTATCGGCTAGAATATTTAAACATAACCAAGCGCCTTACGAGATAGAAACAGGAAGTGAATTACAAGGGTTGAAATAAAAAAAAAGAGCTTCATATTTCTATGAAGCTCTTTTGAGCGAGAGACCGGGTTCGAACCGGCGACATTCAGCTTGGAAGGCTGACGCTCTACCAACTGAGCTACTCTCGCATTACCGGGTGCAAATATACAGATATTAAATAATAGTATCCAAGTAAAGTTTATATTTTTTTTAAAAAATGATATCCTAATATATTGAAGCCTTCATTGTAGTAAAACTTATGAGATGGAAAGTTTTGAACGTAAGTATTTAGCTCCACTGCCTCATAACCTTTACCTTTAGCATAATCGTAAATCCATTTAAAAAACTGTTTACCAATGCCTTTACTTCTATAATCGGCATCAATATAAACGTGATCGACTTCCACACTACGACCACTATAATGTCTAGTACAGAACCATAATCCGCAAATTCCTATTAGCTCTTGATTATTAAATACCCCAATGCACTCGTAATTCTGTTCGAACATTTCAGAAAAACGTTCAAATAATAAGGCATCTGAATGCTTATTGTCCGTGAATTTCTGCATTAATGGAATGATTTGAGGTAATTCGTCTTTTTGAAGTCGACGATAATTTATTTCGTTAGCCATTATTTTTTCTTAGGTTTAAAAAAATGAGATGCAAAAATAAATAAGTTTAAATTATCAATCTAATATCTCAAACCTAAAGATTATATTTAATAGAAGAATTAACTCTAATTAACATACCGTTTAAAATAACAAATAAGCTTTATTATAAACAGTAGAATTTTTGCACAGTAGCCTAAATACATTTATTAAAACAATAAACATACAATGCCATTACAAAAAAACCTTAGAAATCTAACTATAAAACAAATAGAAGCACAAGACACTTATAAAGTACGATTACCTGTGCTAAGACCAGGCCGACCTATTGAAGATTGCGAATTTAATAACGATACACATAAAGATACATTTCATTTAGGATTATACTATAAATCCGATTTAATAGGCGTGGTTACCTTTATGAAAACAATTAACGACGATCTTCAAGAAAGAAGACAATACCAACTCCGTGGAATGGCTATCTTAGAACAATACCAAGGTTTAAAATATGGAGATCTATTAATACAAGCTGGAGAATCGTTAGTAAACGAAAAACAGGGGAAATTGATTTGGTTAAACGCCCGAGAAATAGCGGTACGATTTTATGAAAGAAACGGATTTAAGGTTAGCGGAGACTCCTTCGATATACCAAAGATAGGTAAACATTATATGATGTATAAAACCATTTAAATTTATGCTTACATATAAGCGAATAACATCAACAGAACACATTGATTTTCTCAAAGCTTGGAATTTATATGAAACGTTGTTTCCAGAGAACGAAAGACGACATATAGAAGGACAACGTCACGCTCTGGGATTAAAGAACTATCATTTCGACATTGTACTTAAAGATGATCTATTTGTAGGGATACTATTTTGGTGGGATTTTAAGACATTACAATATATAGAGCATATTGCGATTAGTCCTAATAGACAAAATAAAGGACTGGGAAGTGAAATAATGAAAGATGTAATAAGTCCTGCAGGTACAAATCCTATTATACTTGAAGTCGAGCCACCAATTACAGATATACAAATAAAACGTATACAGTTTTACAACAAGCTCGGTTTTAAAATAAACGATTATAACTATACACAACCGGCATTACAGGAATCTACTGAAGCTGTTCGGTTGCATATATTATCATTTCCAAGAACATTAAACCTTGAGGAGTACAATACATTTATTACAACTTACCACGCCCAGATTTTTAGTCATATGAAAATATGATAAAGTCGCTATTAATTATACAATAATGAGGTCTCAAGATGTACTAAGTAACAATTTGAACTCTATTTGGAATATCTAAAATTGAAGATTGATAATGGTGGTAAGATAATACGCAGAAACGAAACGTAGGTTATTAATATTCGTAGTTTTCATTTTATAGTAATTTTGTTCTCGAGGCCGCTCGAACACCTTTAAAAGATATTTAACAATGTGTTTACAAGCACTATCGAAAAGAAGTTGAAAAATGAATAAACCATAAATATATGATTGGTTTTGTTCTCGGCTCCGCTCGAACGCCATTTAAAGGAATATTGTAAATTTTGATTTTTTGAAAAGTAGATAAACGAAGTAGATCATTACAAAACCATCTGTGTATTATAATTCAGGGCAGTTTCCCAAAAGTATATAAACAAAAAAAATCCTCAACAAATAAATGTTGAGGATTTAGTTTTAAAAAAGGCGACGACCTACTCTCCCACAAATGCAGTACCATCGGCGCTAATAGGCTTAACTTCTCTGTTCGGAATGGTAAGAGGTGAGCCCTATCGCAATAATCACCTTAAATTGTTGATCGTTAGATGTAATTATTTACACTCTAATCAACCGCGCTATTGCGCAAATATCTTAACATATTGAAAAAGGACCCTAATAGTCTTTATTTTAAAAATACTTTATAATAATAATTCTTTTTAACTTAATAAAAAAACATGCGCCCCTCATTACTCTTGCAAGTAACTGTCCTCTATATTACTATAAAGTTAGAGG